>QGFZ01000002.1:600000-848898 GCA_003149065.1 Ruminococcaceae bacterium R-25 | reverse complement strand
TTTACAATCCGAAGACCGTCATCCTTCACGCGGCGTTGCTGGGTCAGGCTTTCGCCCATTGCCCAATATTCCCCACTGCTGCCTCCCGTAGGAGTCTGGGCCGTGTCTCAGTCCCAATGTGGCCGATCAACCTCTCAGTTCGGCTACCGATCGTAGACTTGGTGGGCCGTTACCTCACCAACTATCTAATCGGACGCGAGGCCATCCTTCAGCGAATAAATCCTTTGGTCGGAATGTCATGCGGCTCTCCGACATTATGCGGTATTAGCAACCATTTCTAGTTGTTGTTCCCCACTGAAGGGCAGGTTCCTCACGCGTTACTCACCCGTCCGCCACTAAGTTTAAAATGAAAGCAAGCTTCCTTCTTAAACTCCGTTCGACTTGCATGTGTTAAGCACGCCGCCAGCGTTCATCCTGAGCCAGGATCGAACTCTCAACAAAATTATTGAGAGCCATGTTTGGCTCAATTACTTATTTAAAAACTCAATTCATAGAATTGAAAAAGGTCCGTTTTACTTCAAGTTTTGCATTCTATTCAATTTTCAAGATCCGCGCATTCCTTTGATTTCGTGGCTCATTTTGTGTGTGCCGTCGTCAAAGTGCTCGATAATTGTAATTCGGCAGACCCATTCTGTCAAGGGCTTTTTTTGTGTTTTTAAGACTTTTTTTCTTTATATTTAAAATTAATACCACTTTAACAGGACGCCATTTTACAACCTCAAAGCCTGCTTGAAAAGACTTATTCCATTACATTTGCTTTTAGAGTGGCAAATAAAATGCCTTTATGTTATTATTCTTTTCGCAGGCACGGAGAAGTACCCAAGAGGCCGAAGGGGAGGCTTTGCTAAAGCTTTAGGTCGGGCAACTGGCGCGGGGGTTCGAATCCCCCCTTCTCCGCCAAAAACCTCTCAAACGCATTGTTTGAGAGGTTTTTCATTTGCTTACGACTAAACTTACTACTATTTGCAATAGTTATAACGCTTCAGGCGAGAAAACAATACGCATCATAAACCCAATCGCTTCTCAACTTCTTAAGTGGCTTTCCACTTCGCCCTTATCCACGCTCATCCAACACTTTCTGGATCCTGTTCTGAGCGATCTTGATAACTGCATCCAGATCTTTCTGTCCTAAGAAGTAGGCCGGCATCTCCTCAATGAGAATTATGCTGATATCAGAATCTTCAGTCTTTATTTGAGAACAGCTCAATATAATCTTTTCAACAAAGGCTACATCCTCAGAGGTGAATTCTCGTCCAAATCCGGAAGAACTATATCCATTACCTCCGTTAGTGAGGTTTCCACCATTGCTGTAATACTGAATTGCTGATTCCCCTGCCTTTTTAAATGCCTCTCTGCTCGTCACAAAAGAATCGTTCATAGCAATCTTTGTTTGTATTTCATCTGACAAAAGAACATTAACAAATTCTGCACACGCCTTTATGTCAGAAGCCTGGGCTGAAACCGCAACAGAGCAGGTTGGTATAAATCTCGGTCCCCTTCCGTCAAATGAAGGAAGTCCTGCTATTGTCACACCCAGGCCCCAGGAAGCCACGCTCATTCCTTCAGCGAAATAACCGCCAATGCCTCCGCAATAATCTTTATAGACAGCTTGCGGGATAGAGTTAGGATCTTGTTCATTGGACGAACCGCCTTCTTCACGGACATTATCTCTGACGAAATCAGCGATTTGAGCGAACTTTTCGTTCGACAGATAGACTTTACCATTTGCAATAAACTCATCCTTCATATAATTAAACAGCATTGCAAAATAAACAGATTGTCCAAAGTAAATAGGATCTTTTCCGTTCCCTGTATCATATATGAACTTCGTATACTCATCGAACGTAAAGCCCTTACCGGAACTGCCGACATTTTTCGTTTTGGTCATTATTCCTTCGATATAGAAGCTGACCGGCAATTGATAAAGCTTTCCTTCAGTTTTAGAACCTTCAATGATGTTGGTAAAATACTTATCAGACTTAAGATCCTTCAGATACGGTGAAAGATCAACAAGACAATTTTGATTGTTGAGTTGTCCGTAACTGCTCACATCCATCAATATGTCAGGACCTTCTCCGTTCATGATATCTATGGCCAACCTGTTGCTAAGGCCTGCACTTCCCCGGATCCTTGCCAGTTCCTCAACATCGTAGTTTTTATCGTCATAGGCATAACTATCATAGTAATCGCTGCGATCATACCTGCTAGAGATCTCAATAAAGCATTGGGCATTATTCTCATTAAAAATCGAGATGGCCTCTCCGGTTATTTCATTGATGCCTCTGGGAGTATATAGCTCCAGGATTATTTTTCCGGCATTAGGATTCTTTTCCGCTCTGGTAAACTCTATAAGATGTCCCTTATCAATTTTCTGACCTTCATATGTGCTTGAACTATCATAGAGACCGCAAAGAAGGATCCTGTCTTCCGAGCATTCGATCAATTCAAAATTACTGATCAATCCCTCATTAAGATCGCACCAACTATATTTGAAGACTTCTTCTATCGCCTTTGTCTTGGCATTTAATCTGGAGATTCCGTGTGATGCCTTGTAATACATCATTCCATCGGGACCGGGAACTGCAGTAAAAAACGCAGATGAATCCATCCATTCATAATCTTTTGAATCTGACAGGATCATCTCACCGGAAGTCAAATCCAGTTCATAATACTCGGTATCATTTTTAATCCTTACCGGAACAAGTGCCTTTGTATCATCAACAGCCAAAACAGCAGGTATATTAATACTTTTATCTATTCTCTTGACTTCAACAGTATTAACTTTCCCATCAGGCGCTTTGATCTTGATATTGTAATAAAAACGGTTGTCGTTCATCTGAAACGATATCAGCTCGATATTGTAATCACCGACTTTATAGAACTTGGAAAAAGACGGTTCTTCGTCACCTGCATTTCCGGCATTGGTCTTTTCACCACGTTTTCTTTCAGCTAAAAGCAAACCTGTATTCGGATCATAATTCCTCTCGTACATTCCGGTTCTGGCAGTTATGATCTCATCAGAATAATAAACAGTATCAATAAAATGCTCAAATTTAGAAAAATCTTTCTTCAGATCTATGACCCTGACTGTCTCATTAGTCTTACGGTCAACAACGGAAACAAAATAGAGGTTGTTATCATATTGTTTATCATAATCAAATTCGCCCAGATTCTCGTATTCGCCGCTAGTACTGACCACATAATACTTTTCATCAGAACCGGCGAAACTATTGTTTCCATAATTAATACTCTTTTCTTTATCGGCACCGGTTTCGAATTCAATAATGTTTGCATCAAACCACGGTGAATCTTCAGAGACCTTTCTTACATTCTTGCCCGGATTCTTGCCGCATGATGCAACTGATATCATCATCGACAACACAAGAGTTACAGCCGAAAACTTAACAGCCAGATTTTCCATTTTATTTTCCCCATATTAGCGGCCTGAACCATAACAGATCTCGCAATTACGATTGTTACAAGGTATACCCTCATCATGACGAGCCGTTGTTACCCATTCAAAGTCTTCAGCGTCACAATCCACATACATTCTTGGTGAACTGTATGGAATATTACATATTTCGGCTATTCTTGTACCATCAGGATCATATACAACAAGTATCCAGCCATATCTGTGACCTTCAGGCTTTCCGCCAATCATTATGACTTCCTTAACTCCGTCTTCGTGAACCACTTCATACCGGTAATATTCCGTTCCGCTGCATTTATCAGTAATATCAGTCCATTCATCATCCAGGACCATGTATAAACGGCCGTCTTTAGCCTCAGCAAGAGCTATTTGATCTTGCGCGTTTCCATGCATCCATGAGTATTCTTTCCCTGTATCAGGGTCTGTTCCCCAGCCTACCTCTTCACCACTTAATAACCTGACTTCATAATTTTTGAATAACTTTTCTGCAGCATTAACAACCGCGTTTCTTGTATAAGGAATTACCATTAACACAACAATTGTGGTCAGTACTGCAGCTACAGGAATCATCCACATGTGAGTGACACCTTTTTTCTGAATGAGTTTTGACCTGATCTCGTTTGACTTGGCATCATCAAGTCTTATTTTGTTGATCGTCGGTTTAATATCCTTCATATCAGTTCTCCAATAATCCTCTTAACTGCTCTTTGCCTCTCTTGATCCTCATGGCAACTGCTGATTCTGAAAGGCTCAGGATCTTAGCTATTTCCTTGTAAGAGTAGTCACCAAAATAAAAAAGGTGTATCGGTAACCTAAGAGTCGGCTCAAGCTTCATTAAAGCTTCGAAAACCACTTTGTCATCATCAGTAAAATCATAGGAACAATAGATTTCCTCAGAAGTCGATTCAAGATCCACACCCGTTTTTCTAACAGGTGAGTCAAGAAGATCTTTGCAGGCATTTGCCGTCATCTTCATCAAATAAGCTTTCTCTCGATCTTTTCGCAAAAGCAGTGATTTGCTGAGCAGTTTAAGATATATATCCTGAACTGTATCTTCAGCATCCTGTTTTGACCCAAGATACGAGAGAGCAAAACGATAAAGATCGTTAGCATACAGATCAAACAATCTGACGACTTCGTCGTTTCTCACATTTCCTCCGTTTTATCGAGAGCTCACTTATACTACGGCTCTACTATACGTTTTCTCACATAAAAGGGGAAAATGAAGATTTATTTTGAGTATTGTTAATTGATAACTTATTTAGGATTTCCGTCAGCGTCAAATAACGGGAGGCTGTCAAGGAACTTGATGTCGTCCCTCTTGCTTGCATCGCCTTCGGCAAGAGCTGCAATCTTACCGGCGACAGTTCCGCCGGCAATATTAACCAGTGCCTCCATCGCACGCAGTGAACCTCCTGTGGAGATGACATCATCTACCAGAAGAATGCGCTTTCCCTTAATAAGTGCTGCGTCATCACTTCCGAGATAAAGCTTCTGAAGACCTTTTGTGGTTATTGATTCGTCATCGACCGATATCGGGTCAGGCATGTAATTCTTGATGCCCTTGCGCGCAACGAAATGCTTTCTCATGCCGGCCTGCCTTGCCATCTCGTGGCCAAACGGAATGCCCTTGGCCTCTGCCGTAAGGATATAGTCGTAATCTTCGCGCGGAACGAGCTTTAGCATTTCTCTCGCACAAGCCTCGGTAAGCTCCGCATCACCGAAGCATATAAAGGCTGCAATATAAATATCGTCAGTCACTTTGCAAAGAGGGAGTTCTCTTGTAAGTCCGGCGATATGGATCGTATAAGTCTTTGCCTTTTCCACACCCGTTCCTCCTTAATATCAATAAAAATCATATATAAACAGATTATAACATCTCAATCTGCCAAAGCCTGTAATTATACGGTATTAATGTCAGAGTTTGTCCGTTGTTGCGAAATGTTTTCAGGTGCTAACCTATAGTTGGTAAACAGGGATCTATTAGGCGGTGCTTTGGGAGGAAGATACCATGGCAAGTCTCGAAAATGTTTCACACGAAAAGATCAGGATCAGGAAAAAGAAAGCAAAGTCAGACACCGTCATCGATGTGATCGTCTATGCCGTCCTCACCTTATTTGCAGTAGTTGTTCTTTATCCGATAATCAACATGCTGGCATATTCCTTAAGTGACGGAATGGATTCGTTATACGGCAAAATCCACCTGTGGCCGCACGTATGGTCTTTAGAAAGTTATAAAGAGCTTCTCTTTAACAGGGAAAGCATCAGGTACGGTGCTATAGTTACCATAGCAAGAACCTTGATCGGAGCGGGCATCGGAGTTGTTGCAAACGCTTTTCTAGCATTTATCTTAAGCCGTAAGAAATTCATGTTAAGATCCGCTCTTTCGCTGTTCTGGATAATCACGATATATGCGCAGGCCGGCTTTGTCCCGGTATTCTACCTGTACAGAAAGCTCCACCTCACGCAGTCTTTCTGGGTCTACATTGTCCCGGGCATTATAAGTGGTATTTATGTGCTCGTTATGAGGACGTATATGAAGAGTATTCCGGACTCGCTTGAAGAAGCAGCGAAGCTTGACGGTGCCGGATATATCAGCATCTTCTGGCGGATCATATCGCCTATATGCATGCCTGTTTATGCCGCGATAGCACTTTTCATTGCCACGACCCAGTGGAACTCATGGTTCGATGCAATGATCTACAACAGATTCTCGCCCAAGTACACAACCCTGCAATATGAAATGCTGAAGTATTATACTTACGTCCTTTCCGCCAGGACCGACGTCAACTCAATACACGGGCCTCAAGAATTACCAATCAGCCCCAGAACGATCCGTTCGGCCTTAGCGGTCGTCTCGATGCTGCCGCTTCTCATAATCTATCCGTTCCTTCAGAAATACTTCGTGTCGGGACTTACAATAAGAGGGGTTAAGGATTAAGCAGCGCTGCATTCAGATCGTAATCCGATTAAGCCCACTCAAAATTCTCTTTTCCTGCACCGAGTTCGAAATGATGCTTAACGATTCCTTTGTCTATTCCGGACATAGGTCCGCTCTTGTATGTTAAGTGAACCTTATTGCCATTACCTGTGATAGTAAATGCCTGCATATTAATAGCGGTTGGTGCAAGAAGAGCTGCCTCAACGCCATTATTAAACCACTCCGGAGCTTCGCCCTCGTAACTGCTTACCTGATCTTTTGACTTGCTCTTATGCGGCACGCCCTGCGTCTTGCCGTGACCTACAGCGATAATGCTTACGATCTTTTTCCCGACAACAAATCCTTCAACATATTTCCTGTTAAATGTTCCTGCTATCCACCAGGTATTAAGACCATTAATCTGGGCATAAAGGCACAGGTTTGATCCTGCATATCCGAGCATTTCATCGATGTCATCCCTGTCATCAGCTGCAAGTACGAAATAGGAATTAACGCCCTTTCCGCCCAGCAGAGCTTTGCCCATAAAATTGACAGGTGTCTTCTCACTCTCGATCAATGCAATCGACAGATCATATTGTTTGTCCAGTTCATCAACTCTTGATCTCAGAATGCTTTTTTCAGATTCAGATAAAGGTGTTCCGTCAAACTGTCTGACGGTGTGCCTTGTGGTCATTGCCTGCTTCATTTGTTCAGTCATCTTATTCTCTCCAAAGGGGTTAATATCAATCTCCGGAAATAAACTTCAGATACTTATCGTTATCGAAGATCTCTTCGCCTTCCATATCAAAAGCTGCCTGGAGGTGTTCTCTGGCTGCTTCGGTATTTCCGGTCTCATAGAGGCATTCGCCGTATCTGACTCTTGCAAAAGGATTGCTCTCTTCGTGATACTCGTTCATGAGCTGCTCGAAAATCTTAAGCGCAGATACAAACTCCCTTAACATGTAATGCGAATCACCAATAGCTGCAAGGGTCCAAACGGAAGCCTCCCAGTCGGTCTTGGGCTCAGGTATCAGTTCAAAAGCTTTCTTATATTCTTCAAGTGCCTTTCTGTACTTGCCGTCTTCAAAATAGTGCTCTCCGATGTCGCTGTGTTTGGTGATCTCAGCATATAATTCGTCACTTAATTCCATAACTTTTCTGTTTATATCCTTTCTTAAAACGTCATTTTTCTCACATCAGATCAGGCATGCGAAAGATCCGGGAAATAGAGCTTATCTTTTTCTATCGATTCCAGCTGTTCTCCTCTGTAGAAGAGCCTGTAGTCATCTGCGCCGTCGTAAACTTCAGAATTGCAGAGATACATGTCTTCATCAAGAGGCGTAAATCCCAGTCTCAGCTTGTTATCGTCCAGCTCAAGACGTCCGATGACATCAGCCAATGATATCTTCTCTTTACATAAAACTGACTGGAGCACAGTTCCGTCGTCATCATCCATTACGATAAAACAATCGATATCTTCAGCGTAGAAAACCGTATCCAGCCATGCCGTGTAGAACATCTGCAGACCATACTTATTTATCTGCTCAAAAGATGAGGAGAAAGAACTTTCGCGCACCAGTTCCAGATACTTTCTCTTAATATCTTCACCCATATCTTTAACCGGCACGAATCCGCTTCCTGAGATCTTCTTACTGCAGTATTCTTCTTTTACGAAATACCTGTACTGGTTCATGATCTTGAATCCGCACTTCAGGTAGAAATCAACAGCACCAAGATTACCGAACAGGTATATGCCGTCACAGTCATTCTCATAAGTCTTAATGACATGATCTAAGAGCTTTTTCGCAAGGCCCTGTTTCCGGTGCTCTTCATCGGTCATGACGGTGCCTATCTGGATATAATTCTTTTCAATGCCTTTCTGCATAAAATGCATCTTATTCGCTGATACATTCGAGAGCATCTTCCCACCTTCCACCAATGAATACGGTATGTAGTCGCCTTCGAAATAGCCGTCTTTTACCCAGCCTTCAAAATCAAATCCGAAGGTTTTCGTCGTCAGCTCATTAAGCAGTTTGCGGGAACTGTCATCCCGCATGTAATCACTTATTAATTCCATATTTTTCATCCTTAATATTTTCTTTTGATTGTAATCTTACTTTATCCACTTAACCTTAGGATAGTTTTCCTTGCAGTGTCTGCATGAAACGGTACCGAACATTGTCGCGTTCTTTATGTCGTACTGCGTCTCAAACAGGCAGTTGAAGTAGCCTCCGATGATAAGAGAATGTGCATACTCCGTCCAGGACGAGAAGTTTCTCGTGCATTCATCAGTAAAGAACAATGTAGCCTCACAGAACTCAGAATTGCTGATAATGTCTGCAACGAATGCAATACGGGAGAGCGCGATTACTTCATTGTAATCCCATGCAGCAACACCTGCTTCAGGCAGGAACTCTTCCAGGCTGTTAAGAGAGAACATGATAGATTCAAAATACGTGATTTCTTTGGCGCTCATTTTCTCAACAGGCATCGGAATGTTTTTAGCAAGCGCATTTCTTACGCCCTGGATCGTTGGTGCGAGGCGGTTATTTCCATACCACTGCTGAAGGCTCTTAACATCAGTTACGCCATACTTTCTGTCCAGATAAAACTTAACCTTTTCTTTCAGATCGTTGTCCTTCAATTTGAAGAAAGGATCATCGACAGGAAGTTCAAAACCTAATCCTGTAGGGATAAACGAAGAACTGATCAGTGAAGCATATGTCAGCGCGTCAGGATATTCGAGTTTCTGCTGTCCCTTAGCTTCTATGATGGCATTGTCGACTTCAGCAATGAGTTTTTCCAAAGTCTCTTTTGAAGTTTCCATATCCTTCTTAACAGCAGCCTTACAGTTATCGATCAGGCTCTGGATATTCTCAAAGTCAGGATCAAACTCCCTGGTTCGGCTATAGCACTCAACTGCCTTATGTTCATGTCCGGAATGCTCGAAAGTATAACCCATAAGATAAAAAAGCATGGCATCTTCGCCTGGTTCAGAACAGCGCTTGGAAACAAGACCGATCTCTTTTCTGGCTTCCTTGAAAAGTCCGAGACTGTTAAGTGCCTGGATCTTTTTGAACCACAGTTTGTTGCTTACTTTATCTTCAGGAACCGCTGCTATCGTTTCCAGGATCTGCTCGTACTTACCCTCATTATTCAACTGGTCGAGCTGGTTAAAGATTGCGTCATTATCACTGATCTGTGCCATAGAAAATACCTCTGCTCCTTTTTTAGAATTATTAAATTTCTCACCAATTGCCTTGCTGGTCAGGGAACCGCCCTTCCATGACTTCTTCCTCAGAAGTGTCAATAACACCGACCTGTTCCATACGTTCATTTAACTTCGCTCTGAAATCTTTTCTGTCAGCTATCTCCATCTTGATAACATATTCGAAGAGCACATTGTTGTTATCGTATAGATGCAGCAGAATATTGAATCTGTCCAGTTCAAAGGATTCCTCGTTTTCGAATTCACTCACGTAAGACGGATCGTACGGTTCATTGATCCTGTCTATGGCATACTGCTCGTATGGTCTTTCCCATTCAACCTCGTTCATGAGAGCAAACCTGGAAAGCTTATAAAGAGGAAAGATCTCCTTCTCCGGAAGGATCAGATAACTGCACGAAAGGAGCACCATAGTCTCAAACGGCGCGCCTTTTATCTGATATGCATCGTATCCATCCTTAATGTCATCGTACAGATCGTCCTTGCCGAACTCTTCTATTCTGGTTTCAAAATAAGACGGGTTATGCTTATCTTTCTTTTGGAAAAGCTTTTTGAACAATCCGCCGGATTCTTCTGCTTCATCATAATCAGTAGTCCTGACAGGCTGTGTATACAATAACTGGTCAATATTGACATCAGTAACTTTCATGAGTGCCCCCTTACGGAACGAACAAAACAAATGCTATTATCCAACATTTTCATTATACACAAAAACTGCCTCCCTATAAGAGAGGCAGCTCCAACGCTAACATTATAACAAACGATTAAACTCTATTATTCTTCAGCAAGGATGGCGCCCTTGGCAAACCCGACCAAATGTGCAGGAATGTTACTGAGGACAAAATCGACCTGTTCATCTGAAAGGCCCCAGAACACTTTAATATTATATGGTCCGTGATTTGAGCACCCTAATCGCCTACTTGCCTTTAGCTGCGCAACAGCGGCACAGAACAGTTCGTGGTCAAAGGAAGCTTTTGCAGTTATCTCTTTGTAACCGGCATCTTCCAGACACTCTTCGAAAATTGACTCAAACAGGCGCTCTGTATACTCGCCAACGTCATATCCTGATTTGCGCATTCCATCGAGATATAGTTGTACGTATTCTTTACTCATATTGATAAGTCCTTGGGGAGATTGCTTCCGGCATAGTTAAACACTGCATCCCAGAATGCATCGTAATCGTTATTCAAAGCCAGCTGCGAATATACCTCAGATGCTTCCTCATCAGAAGTCTCTTCATTTAACAGAGCCAGCAGATCTGCTTCCTTATCCAGCCCGGCGCTCCTGAGAGCTTTGATCTCTTCATCGTAAGATTTGAAATCCAGCCCGTCCATCTGAAGAGCAGTATCGTAATCAATGATCGTGATGATGTTTCTTATCCATTCCGGATAATCCGTTAATTGTTCTTTAACTTCCGGATGCGAATAAATATCTGCCATTGCCTGGACAAAGTCTTCTCCTGAAGTGCTGTTTTGTAATGATTCATCAATAAAACTCAATGTCTTTGTCCTCCTGCGATATTCTTCTTCAGAGCATATTACATATATCGTTTATGTTCCAGTAGGTTCAACTATCTCCCACTTGTACTGACCGTCAGCCATTACATTGAATTCCGCATAGTAGATGTTTTCCTTATTGCCAATGTCACAGCATGCGATCCTGTAATGACCGGGATAAAGCTTGCCGCCGTAAGGCTCAAGGCTGTATGTCATGCAATAGCTCATTCCCGGATCTAATTCGTGTCCTAAGTCATGAACGGCATTTTCTGATGTCATCGGAACATAGTACCAACTACCATCGATAAAAACCTGTATCGAATAGTATTCACCATAAGCAAAGACCTCGTCAGTAAGATTCTTTATCTTTACGGTAATGTCTTTGCCTTCGTTATAGTCGACAACGAAAACCTGCACGTTCTTATTCCCGGGCATCTCGTTTACAGATACAAGATCCTTCTTTATATACCCGTTAACTTTTCCGCATGAACAGAGCACAAAACTAACCGCAAACAAAGCAGCTATAAGAGTAATTATCCGTCTCATACTTGTCTCCTCCTCTCTTTTATCTCTGTTACCTTTAATACAGATAAAAGGAAGATATTGTTGCGTAAGTTAATTTAATGAAGCTATTACAGTTTCTTAAGTTCTTCGTAAAAGCTGGTGACATCGCAGGATGCATCACCCTGGAGTCTTCTGCCGATCCTGTTGTATACGAATGCATTAGTGCCTTTGATGTTAACGCCGTAACCGATGTTAGAGCTAATAAAGCCGCCTCCGATATTCTTCCAGATGACAACGCTCAAATAACCGGTTGCTTTCTTCATTATGTCGCTTCCTGCTTCAGGCGGGATCTTCTTCGTAAGGATTGCCTGGCTGAGCGCAGCTATTATCTGGTCTAATGTAGGGATCGATTTCTCTTCGAAATCAAGATCGATGTTGAAAATCTTTTTTACCAGACCAAGAAAATCGAGAGCATATCCGAGCTGCATAAATTCGCCGTTAGCAAGCTCAGGCTGGCCGCCCGAGATCTTCTTTGCAAGGTCATCGTAATACTTCGTGAGCTCATCAATTGACATGCTGTAATCGATCTTACAAGGCTCTGCAGGACTTACCTTCACTTCGAAATTTGCCATCTGAAATTACCTCGCAATTTAAATAACTTAATTATACTATGTTTTACTTCGCACTCTCGCGCAGTTCATTCCTTACCAGCATTAATGCGAATCCTAAAAGATTCTGGCCTTTCCAGCGTTTAATATCATTTTTGTTGCTGTCTTTCATGGATAATCCGATTCCCCAGATCTTATCGCTTACAGCACACTCGGCAAGAATATCATCACCGGTATCGAGCAAAGCCTTTTTGAGTTTTTCATTCTGTCTGAATTTCTCTAAAAGACCCTTATAGATAACAATTTGTCTCATGCCGTTCCATACGGAATCGTTATAGTTTGAAACCTGGCGGCCAAAGTCTTTTATGCGGGCGACATCATTAGTTTTCAAGATCTGCGAAGCTATGTCCTTATCTTTGAACACAACGGCTTTTTGATACATCATGTACTGTTCCATCGATGAGAATTTGATCCCATCAACAGTGAAGTCAGACAAATACCAATTGCTTAAAAAGCCATAAGACTCATCAGGATTGTGAAAACCGATAACGCTCATAAGTTAACCTCTACCTCTTTTCGCTTTTAACCCAAGCTTCATAAAACGATTTCTGTTCTTCAATAGTAGCATAATCTTCAGGTTTGCACGGCTCGAAAATGCAGACCAAATCAGACATCTTTGCCTGCTTCCCTAGCGTCATTTTGTAAGCCCTTATCGCATCTCCCATATCGAGTATCATCGGAGACGGATATACATTTCCGGCGCACCCCTGACAGAGGAGCTTAATATCGTTCGTCTCAAGAGTTTTCCTCAATTTGGCCAATGCGTAAAAGTAATTCTCGTCCTCAGAAGACAGCGTCATATCTTCGATCGTTAATAAGATCTTACAGTATTCTTTATCTTCAATTTTGATAACAGCATCAGTTGTGCGTCCGGCAATTATGCATGGGACAATATACTTTTCGTCCATAAGATTCCCCAAAAAGATTTCTTATCCATATGTATCCGCATCGCATACAGCGGTCTTTAAAACACAATCTACCACATAATTACCTTTGTTGGTAACCAGATACCACGACAGGTTGAAGTCATCATTGCCGCTTACACGGTTGCTGTATACCAATTCAGCATAAAACACTTTTGTAGAGTTGTTATAGCAGATCTTGCCGGCGGCTTTGAGAGCTTCATCCAATGAGATCGGTTTTGCAGAAACTGAACCCTTGATCTCATATTTGGAACAATCAATATCCAGATCGGATATTCCATTAACACCGATCCTGACCTTTGTACCACCATCAAGTATGTTGATTCCTTTTTCTGTTTGGCGCTCAAAAATATGCATATGAACGTAATCTTCCCGGGTGGCCCTTTTATATGTAGCTTCGTCACCATAACTTATATGAAGATGCTTAAGATAACTTTGGCTTGGAACAGCAACTCGCTCTTCACCAAGTATTTCAGCAGCTTTCTTTTGGGCAACAGGCAGGCTTTCTTCAGGAGTCATATTCATAGAGGGAGCTTTATATTCCCCTCCGCGTTCTCCTGTTACCATGGAATCGTAAAACCATAAACTGCCGTTGGATTTGGTGATCCAAACATATCTATTAGGCATTGAAGGATCTGTACTCTCATACTGTATCTGATCGTCAGAATCTGCGGTCTTTTTATAGTCCTTCCCTAAAAGCACAGGCAATAGTTCCTGCTGGTAATCACTGTCTGTGCTTCTGATCAGCGTTACAGGGTAGGACTGATTCAAAACGTTATCATCAGGCAAAACCACATTTGAATCCATCTCTAAAGCTTTAGCAGCATCATCACGACTGGAAATCTTTGCAGAAGACGGATCAATGTCCGGATCCTTGTATTCGCCAGTCGGCTGTATATTATTGCAATCAACATAACCGATCAGCCCGTCTTGTGTATAAATAAGCGAGAAAAGGCCGTATTCTTCTAGGACGATAACTTCTGAACCTTCCTGAAGACCGGCAATAATATTCTCACCGTATTCCTTTTCGCTTCGTAAAAATGAGCCCTTAATTACCACCTTGAAAACCGGATATTGGTCTGCCTTCTCAAACAAAGCCGTTGATTCAACAGTTGTCGTCGTCTCAGAAGAAGATATTTCCGTTTCAGAAACACTGCTGACAGTTGATTCATTCACCGCAGTGCAAGAAGTCAATAAAAATGTTGCTGTTAATAATGTCGCAAATACTTTCTTCACGGCAGACTCCTGTTATTCTTAAGGCAAATCAGAACATATCACGCGTGTATTCTTTAAATATCATATCATCCATCGAAAGAACACGCTCTTGATTATCCTGACTATTAATAAATACTAACTGGTTTTTATCTGCTGAGTAACAGACCTTATATTTATTGGCACCAAAAGCTGTGCCAAGTTCTTTTTGGATCTTTTCCAGATCGACCATGCCTGCTTCGATTACTCCGTTCCTGTTACGGAAAACATAGGCGCGCTCAGCTCCGTCTGCGCCATAACAGCAGTTGCTTATCAGTTCGTCGCTGCCGTCACCATCAATGTCAGCAATTACGATATCAGGCTTGCTGTCGCACCCGTAAGAGAATTGGCAGGCAATCTCCTTGCCTTCTGAATTGAAAACATACCAATAATAGAAATCGGGGGCACCTGACTCAATCACGGCATAACAATTCTCAAAGCCAAGAACAGAACCCAGCTCAACTCTTTTGGATATTTCTTTTTCAGTTTCAGCTTCATCTGCAGTTGTTGTCTCTTCCGTTGTACTTTCAACTGCTGTTACAGACTCGCTGACTGTTGTTTCTTTCTCAGTCTGAGAGCATGAACATACAAGAAAAGCCGTTATGGTTCCCAACAACATGAAATAACATAAATGCTTTAAGTGCTTACACATTTTTCCTAACCCCGTTCATCAAAGAATTCATACTCAATTATATATAAGTGCTTCTCAGCAAATTAATGAAAACTGAATTAATACTGAATGTGGTTGAGTAAATTTAGCTGCTTATTTCTTACGGCCAAGCCTGCACTTAAAATCAGAATAACCGAAATCCGTTAATCTCTCTGTCGTACCGTCAGTCTTAAGGCTGTAGATATCAGGCAGAGGCATTCCGTTGAATGTGTTATTCTTTACCGTCGTATAGATCGCCATGTCACCGAAGACAAGCAGATCTCCTGTCTGAAGCTCACTGTCAAAGCTGTAATCGCCTATTACATCTCCTGAAAGGCACGTAGGTCCTCCGAGCCTGTAACGGTATGGCTTTGAGATATCACTCTCGGCATTTAAGAGTGGCGGAGTATAAGGCATCTCAATAACGTCCGGCATATGGCAGGCAGCGCTCGAATCCAGAATCGCGATCTTCTCACCGGAATTCTCTGCGATATCAAGCACGCGGGTCAAAAGATAACCTGCATTTAATGCAACTGCTTCGCCGGGTTCGAGATAGACTTCAACATCCCACTTATCTTTTGCATATACGAGAAGGCGTTCTAACTTCTCAATATCGTAATCTTCTTTTGTGATGTGATGGCCGCCGCCCATGTTGAGCCACTTCATGTCAGGAAGGATATCGCCGAATTTTTCCTCGACTGCCTTCAAAGTGATCTCAAGAGCATCGGAGTTCTGTTCGCACAGGGTGTGGAAATGGATGCCGTCCAGAAGTTCATATGCTTCGGGAGTCATTTCCTTATCCCAAACGCTTCTGGTAACGCCCAGACGGCTGCCCTTTGCACAGGGATCGTAGATCTCGTGGCCTTCCTGAGTCGAACATTCGGGATTGATGCGCAGGCCTACGCTCTTGCCCTTCTGTTTTGCGGTTTTGCCGAACTTTTTAAACTGTGTAACAGTGTTAAACACGATGTGATCAGCATATTTTAAGAGCTCATCGAACTCATCGTCACGGTAAGCAGCACAAAAAACGTGCACCTCGCCTTCTGGCATCTCCTCTTTGCCGAGTCTTGCCTCGAAAAGGCCGCTCGCTTCAGTTCCGGAAAGGAAACCGGAGATCAAGGGATAGAAATCGTAATTGGAAAAAGCCTTTTGGGCGAGCAGGATCTTGCAGCCCGTGTGAGACATGACCGAAGATAATACTTCGGCATTTTTGATAAGCTTTTTCTCATCGATAACATAACAGGGAGTTTTTAATTCCCTGATGTTATCCATATTAGACGTCAGTCCGTCAAAGATCCTGCTCATGTTCATTAATCCACTAATACAGGTGCGAAGTTCTCGCTTCTGGGAAGGCCGTACTTATCGAGAGCATCGAGGAACGGATCCGGATCGAATTCTTCAACTGTGTGAACACCCTTTTCTGTCCACTTGCCCGTAAGGAGCATCATTGCGCCGCACATAGCGGGAACGCCTGTTGTGTAGCTTATAGCCTGGCTCTCCACTTCCTTATAGCATTCCTGGTGATCACAGACATTGTAGATGTAATATGTCTTGTCCTTGCCGTCCTTCTTGCCTGTGAAGATGCAGCCGATGTTTGTCTTGCCGTGTGTGCGGGGACCGAGGCTTGCAGGATCAGGCAGCAAAGCCTTAAGGAACTTGATAGGAACGATCTCGTGGCCCTCGAAGTTAATAGGTGTTGTTGAGAGCATGCCTACGTTTTCGAGACACTTCATGTGTGTAAGATAGCTCTGTCCGAAAGTCATGAAGAAACGGATCCTCTTAACTTCAGGAATGTTGAGTGCAAGAGACTCAAGCTCTTCGTGGTGGAGAAGGTACATATCCTTCTGGCCGACTTTATCGAAATCGTATTCTCTCTTGATGCTCATGGCAGGGATCTCGACCCACTTGCCGTTCTCGATGTAGCTTCCGGGTGCGGAAACCTCACGGAGGTTAACTTCAGGGTTGAAGTTGGTTGCAAATGCATAGCCGTGGTCGCCGCCGTTGCAGTCTAAAATATCGATCGTGTCAATCGTATCGAATTCATGCTTCTTGGCATAAGCGCAGTAAGCCTGGGTTACACCGGGATCGAAGCCGCAGCCCAAAAGCGCTGTAAGGCCTGCCTTTTCGAACTTTTCTCTGTATGCCCACTGCCAGCTGTAGTCGAAGTAAGCTGAGAAGCCCTGCTCCTTGCATCTCTTCTCATAGATAGCTCTCCACTCGGGATCGTCAGTATCTTCAGGCTCGTAATTTGCCGTATCCATATAGTTGACGCCGCAGATAAGGCATGCGTCCATGATAGTAAGGTCCTGATAAGGAAGCGCAATGTTCATTACGAGATCAGGCTTATAAGACTTGATCAGTTCGACAAGCTCATCAACCTTGTCAGCGTCGACCTGTGCTGTTGTAACGACAGTCTTCGTCTTGCCCTTGAGTGCTTCTGCAAGTGCATCGCACTTGGACTTTGTACGGCTAGCGATACAAAGTTCAGTAAAAACGTCATCTGCCTGACAGCATTTTCTGATAGCTACATTGGCAACTCCGCCACATCCGATAACTAATACTCTGCTCATTTCTTAATCTCCTTACTTTATGAATTTATTGAAAGAATCAATTCTCTTAATACTTTGCAGGCTGTTGCTGTTGAAGCACCGCTGTTATCCAACATCGGTGCGAGCTCGTTGATATCAGCAGCCACGATATTTGTCTCTGAAACTGTGAGGATCGCGTTAAGGAGCTCCGTAAAGCTTACGCCGCCTGCTTCAGGCGTACCCGTTCCGCAGAATACGGAAGGATCCATGCAGTCGAGATCGATCGTGAAATATACGGGAATGTTGTTCTTCTTAAGTTCTTCGCACACTTCCTTTAAGCCGTCGAAATTGAACTTGTGCATGTCCGTATTTTCTTTTGCAAATTCAAATTCCTCTCTGTCGCCGCTCCTGATGCAGAACTGGTGAATCTTACCTTTACCTACAAGCTCAAAGCATCTTCTCAAGACACATGCATGGCTGAGCTTTGCGCCGAGATAGTCATCTCTAAGATCGCAGTGCGCGTCGAAATGGATTATCTGAAGGTCCGGATACTTTTCGAAAACAGCTCTTACCGAGCCTAATGTAACCAGGTGCTCTCCGCCGATAAGGATCGGGAGCTTGTTGTCGTTTAAGATCTCACGGCTCTTATCTTCGATATCTTTAAGTGCTGCTTCAGAAGAACCGAAGCAGAGCTCCAGATCGCCTGCGTCAAAGACTTTCTTATCCAAAAGGTCCTTATCCTGGTAAGGACTGTATGTCTCAAGGCCAAAGCTCTCGTGACGGATAGCTGCGCTTCCGAATCTTGCGCCGGGGCGAAAGCTTGTCGTGGAATCAAAAGGCGCGCCGAAGAGGACTAATCCTGATTCTTCGTATCCGCTGTCACAACCGATAAATGTCTCTACATTTTTATTCACGCTTCCACCTCCATCAGCATTTTCTCAAGATAAGCCGGCAAGTAGAAAGATCCTACATGAAGCTTTGTCGTATAGTATTTTGTGCTGAGGTGAAGGCTCTTCCACCTCTCCTCATTGAAATCGTTGATCGGGTGATACTTCTTGCTCGCAAAGCCGAAAAGCCAGTAGCCTGCTGCATATGTAGGGATATGAGCCTGGTAAACGCGGCTTATCGGGAATGTATTAACGATCCTCTTGTGGCTTCTCTGCATCGCTTCAGCGTCGTGCTTATAAAACGGGCTTCCCTGCTGGTTTACCATAATGCCGTCGCTTCTTAAAGCGTTATAGCAGATACCGTAAAACTCTCTCGTAAAGTATCCTTCGGAAGGTCCGAACGGGTCGTTGGAGTCAACGATTATGAGATCGTATTCATCGCTTGAACGTCTGATAAATCTCAGCGCGTTGTCGAAATAGATGTGTACGCGTGAATCGTCAAGCTTGCAGGCATTCTCGGGAAGATAAGTGCGGCATGCTTCGATAACCTGTGGATCCATCTCAACGAGATCAATACGCTTTACGCTCTCATATCTTGTGAGTTCTTTTACAACGCCGCCGTCTCCTGCGCCTATTACCAGAACGTCCTGGACATTGGGATGAACGGACATAGGGATATGCGTGATCATCTCATTGTAAATGAATTCATCACGCTCGGTGAGCATTACGTCTCCGTCCAAAGCAAGGACCTTGCCGAACTCAGGCGTATCGAAAATATCGATCTGCTGGTAATCGCTCTTGCATGAATAAAGATGCCTTGTAACCCTGAGGCTGTGCCTTACGTCAGGCGCATGATATTCACTGAACCATAAATTCATCCTTCAAGCCCTCCTTAAATCAGAACGTTAAGATTATTGATATCCGGATCTTCCGAACCGGTCATGGAGCAGCCTTTTTCTTTTGCATAAAGGATATAGTCCAGAATGCTCTTGGTTATCCTCTCACCGGGTGCCAGGATCGGGATTCCCGGCGGATAGCACATAACGAATTCGCTGCAGACCTGGCCTACGCTGTCTTCGATCGGAACGCTCTTCTTGTTCGAATAGAAAGCCTCCTGAGGACTGCATACGACTTCAGGATCGATATATTCCTGGCTCAAAAGGCCGTCAGGATCTTTCTTGTATCTTCTCTTGATCTCAGCTAATGCACTAACGAGTCTTTCCAATTCCTGCATTCTGTCGCCGATCGAGAGGTAAGCTAAGATATTTCCGATATCGCCGAACTCGATCTGGATGTCGTATTCGTCCCTTAAGATGTCGTAGACTTCGATTCCTGCAAGGCCGATATCTCTTGTATGTACACTGAGCTTTGTAGGGTCGAAATCGAAAATGGAATCGCCGTTTATAAGCTCTCTTCCGTAAGCATAGTAACCGCCGACCGCATTGATCTCTTCTCTGGCATATTCAGCCATCTGGACAACTTTGCGGAACACATCTTTGCCTCTTAAAGCAAGATTTCTGCGGCTGATATCAAGGCTCGACATCAAAAGATAACTGCCTGATGTGGTCTGTGTGAGGTTAATGATCTGTCTGACATGCCTCTCACTTACATTTTCGCCAATGAGAAGAAGGCTCGACTGTGTAAGGCTTCCGCCTGACTTGTGCATTGAAACAGCTGCCATGTCAGCACCTGCTGCCATAGCAGATACAGGCATGTTCTCACCGAAATAGAAATGCGTACCGTGTGCTTCATCGGCAAGGCAGAGCATTCCTGCTTCGTGAGCCATCTTAACAATGGCACGAAGGTCGCTGCAGATTCCGTAATAAGTCGGGTTATTGACGAGAACAGCAACTGCATCAGGATTCTCATCGATCGCAGCCTTGACCTTGTCGCGGCTCATACCGAGAGAGATACCCAAACGGTTGTCAACGTCAGGATTTACATAAACCGGGATGGCGCCGCAGAGGACCAAAGCATTGATAACGCTCCTGTGCACGTTTCTTGGAAGGATGATCTTATCTCCATGCTTGCAGCAGGAAAGCACCATGCTCTGTACCGAACTTGTAGTTCCGCCGACCATAAGGAATGCGTGCTTTGCGCCAAAAGCATCTGCGGCAAGGAGCTCTGCTTCGCGGATAACCGAAATAGGATGACAAAGGTTATCCAAAGGCTTCATGCTGTTAACGTCGACGCCTACGCACTTCTCACCCAAAAACGCTGTGAGTTCAGGGTTTCCCTTGCCGTGCTTATGTCCCGGCACGTCAAAAGGAACGACTCTCATCTCGCGGAATCTCTCCAGGGCTTCGTAAATCGGAGCTCTTGTCTGATCCAGATCTGTTCTGTCCATCTTCCACCTCTATACAAAAAGCGCAAGCTGTAATTACACAACTTGCGCTTAGTTCTCTTGGTCTTATGATGTTCCCATATAGGTGTAGAAAACACCAGTATGGAGAATATCCAGTATATAGAGTCTATATAGCAATACTACTTTTACTACTCTTATTGACCATTTCACAAGTCTGCGCAAATTACGCATTTCGGTTATAAAGTAACCAACTTATAAAACTGAGCTTTTAACTCAATCAATAGATCGGAAATACCGATCATCGGCAGTGGACCCGGCTGTCCGTATGGCCTCGACTCCTGATGGAGTGGTCCGTAAAATCACCTAAGACTCTGATAAACATCGTCTATACTTGATATATTTTGTTGTTAAAACGACGGTATTATACTTAATGAAGTATCACTCGTCAATAAAAGATAGTTAATTATTTATATGCTTGCAGGCCGCTTGGAATGGTCTATATCTCCAAACGTGCTATAATATCTACATCTGGGTGATTTTACAATCTAAACTGATTGACCTTTCTATAAGGAGCAAAGCATTAGTATGAACACTAAAGAGCAACAGGTAGACCAGTTATTAAGAGGCGTTTACAGGATGTGCGTAAACAGGGACGATTGCAGCAATTGTCCGTTCTTTATCACAAAGTGCACATTCGGCGAGCCCAAGCCCAGCACATGGTTTGATGAAGAGAGCATAGAGATCAAGGCTGCTCCTGAGGTCAGACCCGCTCCTACGGTCATTTTGCCGGAAGAAAAGGCAGAAAAGGAAGAAGCTCCTGCACAGCCCTCGCCTGCTCCGCAGAAAGAGTCTCCTTCGTTCTTTACACATCAGTCAGTTGATGATGATAATTCCGAAGGCACATGGGTAGTAAGTACCTCCATGGGCAGTGTCTTCTCAAAATATGTTTTTATCTGCTCCAAATGCGGTTATAAGAAGGAATCGATGTTCTCGTTCACTCCTATGACCAACTGCCCTGAATGCGAAAAGCGCAAAGCAGGACTTGTCTAAAGGTCATTCTTATATTTTCGAACGGACAATAAAGCAGACTATTCCGATCACAGCCAGTACTATGCCTGCAACAAGGGATATTACCGCCCTGCTATGGAGTCTCGCGTATAGCTCTGTGGAGCCGTCAAGCACGTGCATGTATGCGTAATTAAAGAATATGGCCGCCAGAAACGCTATTGCACAGGCTACGAAAACGATTATTCCTGCGATCAGCAACACCTTTCTCATGCACACCTCCCAAGATCACATATAGTCTTATAAGGATTATACCATTCAGTAATCTATGTACGGCTGGTCCATGTCCGTGAATTCCACTCCATAGTCGATCATCGCCCTCACCTGTGCATTGGTCTTATATCCGCCTTTCTTGCGGTTGCACCGCCAGCACAGGCACTGAAGATTATCGATATCCCTGCCTGTTCCGCCCTGTGATACGGACCTTATATGGTCTGCCTCCAGGAGAAGATAATCCCCTAAGCCTTCACAGTAACTGTCCAAAAGTCCTTTTGAGATCCCGCATATCTGGCAGGTATAGTTATCACGCTCAAATACCGCGCGCTTATCGGCTACCCTTATCCTTCTCCTGCCGGCAACTTCATGTTCCATCAGATCGCGGCGGTACATGTAATACTGCTGCATCTTATAGCGGGCAGTCACGATTATCAGAATAAGAAGCGTAACGGCAAGAAGCACCGCCAGGATCAGGACAGGCAGATCGCCGCCGATTCCTTTTGAAATATCTTCAAATCCAAACATAAAAAACACCCCATTAAAGTCTTATCAGCCTAATAATACTCCATAGGCTATGACAATAATGGGACTGTTTTTAAGGTTCTTTTTGGTGTCGGGAAACCGCTTACATCTCCAAAAGATAAGCGTCATCAGGCGTGATGCGGTTTTCCTTTGTAAAGATCAGCCAGTCGGTGATATCCGAGAACGGATATGTGCCGGTATCTCCTGCCTTGATGCCGGAAACATAATACGGTTCCTGTGTAAGTTCCGCTACGATGGAACCATCCTTAACATCCTTTAATTCAAACCAGATATGTTCTTTTTGAGGGGTATCGCCGTCCCAGTGTTCCTTATCCGTGATGAGACCTACCTTTACGATTATCGTATTATCCTTATTTTCAAAGGCTTTTAGCATATAAGGGATCCTCTCGATCGCCAGAGCGCTCATTCTCTTAGTCTCTGATGAGGAGAACATATACATAGGATTCTGGTCCAGGAACTGGTCGAAATCCTGAACGGGAGTGTAACGCTTAGCTTCTTCGTCACGCTCGTTCCTGTAGATCATGAGGACATATGTGTCATCGTTATGTACATCATCATCTCTGTCTTCTTCGGTTCCGATCGTCGCATCAGGATAGAATTCAAGTGCTTCGCGCCAGTCAACAGCCGTCAGTGTCAGGACCTTTCCTGCTGCCTGTCCGACAAAAACGCCGTCGCCGGGTTCAATAGGCTCATCACTCTCGAGCATTCTTAAAGCGAATGTTTCGATCATCTTGTAGTGGTCGTTGAAAGTATCCTTTTTCGAGCAAAGGATCTCAAGTTCATAAAGACCGCAGCGCTTAAGGCCGTGAGTATGAAGCCAGACTTCTTCGCCACCGTCAGAAATTGCCTGAACAGTGAAAAGATATCTCGGCGCAGGAAGGATGGCTGATCTGGCAGCCAGAGAAACCCACTTGCCTGACAAGAGCTTTTCAGAAGGACAATCAAGGACTGCAAGAAGCTTCGGAAACAGGATGTCTATTATGCGGAGCTGGTCATAGAAGCAACGGTTGCTGTCGCCTTCAAAATCCATACAGACACTCAATCCCACACGTGCTTCATCAAGCATCTTGATCTCTTCTTCAGAAAAAGCATGCTCAGGACGGACAAAACCGGGAATCTCAACATCTACAGGATTTAATATGACCTGATAGCCGAAGCCTTCGACCTCAAGATCTACTACCATTCCACGGTCATCTTCGAACTGCATGTTGTTGACCTTAACGATTCCGTTCTGCGTCAGGTTATTCATGAAATTCCCGGGATCAGCAAGATCTGATTCCTTCATGGGAATTACTATCATGTATGAGGGTTCTTTCATGAGCTTTACTCCTTATTTCCTGTGAGCATTTCGTATGTTACGCCGTACTTCTTGGCGATGTCTGCAGCGTAAGATGAACCTTCCGGAGGTGCGATCGCGAGCTTGAAAGAACGCTTGCCGCCGTCACTCTTAACGATGAGAGATGCTGCCTTCTGCTTGAAGTCTTTCGAGAACTCCTCAGCATCAAGTCCGAGCTTATGCATGTGTGTGTTATAGATGGTTCTGGCACCCTTTGTAAGGAGAGCCTTGATGGAATCGCATGCGATGTAATAGCCTTCCTCAAATGACGTTGTTGAGAACGTCTCGTTCATGAGTATGAGGCTCTTATCCGTTGCTTCGGTAAAGATCTCCTTGAATCGGATGCACTCTTCACCAAGACGCCCCAGATCCATTGTCTGGTCTTCGTCTGCAGGGAAATGAGTATAGATGCAGTCGGCAGGTGCAAATTCAAAGGAATCAGCAGGAACATAAACGCCGCCCTGTGCGAGCGCATACAAAAGACCAATACCCTGTGTAGCAGTTGTCTTACCGCCTCTGTTTGCACCAGTGAGGATGTAGATCGTGTGATCGTAATCGAAGTCAAGGTCATTGACGACGAGATCCTTTGGATTCAGGAGATTCAATGCGAGTTTGAAGTTATAGAAACCCTTAGCTTCCATGGAGACTTCGTTCTTCGGAACTGCTTTTGCCTTTGTGAGCTTAAAACCCTTTGCTTCGATATTGGAAAGGAAGTCAATGAATCTGATGTAGTAAACGAATTCAGGAATTACATCGGCTACTTCTGTAAGTGCCATCTCAGAATACTTGTCGAGCGTTCTTCTTAAGTTCTTTGCCATGACGTCGAGCATCCTGTTAAGGACTGTGTCGAACTGAGCAGGACTGTTGGCAAGAGCGTCGCCGCTTGCTATTGAAGTTGTCGTGCTCGCGGAAGCAGAACGCACAAGAGGATTT
This sequence comes from Ruminococcaceae bacterium R-25, assembly GCA_003149065.1. Classification (NCBI taxonomy): domain Bacteria; kingdom Bacillati; phylum Bacillota; class Clostridia; order Eubacteriales; family Oscillospiraceae; species Ruminococcaceae bacterium R-25. The sequence goes on along the minus strand of QGFZ01000002.1, from coordinate 824,018 downwards.
GTTGCCTTAACAACTTCACCCATGAAGCCGGAAAAGCTCTGTCCTTGAGTCTTCTCGACAAGGCGGTAATGCATGTCGCCGTTCCACTCGTTGCCTTCCTTGATCTTGTCGCCACCGATTCCGTCAGCAAAATTGCTTACGATACCGGACTTTTTGAACGGCTTGTTATTGACGGAAACGATACCCATGCTGACCGCTTCGAGTCTGCTGTTCAGGTTCATTCCGATGGTAACGCTCTGGATCTCAGAGGTCTCTTTTGTGAGCTTCTCCAAGTCCTTTTTGAGCTCGTTGAAATGCGCGTCTGCATAGACCTCATCGATGTAAGATCTGTAGTCCTTAAGTCCCTGGGACTTGATCCTGTCGTCGCCAAGGCACTCTTTAAGCGCATCAACGCATGTAATGTAATCGCGGTACTGGTTTAAGCGGTGCATCAAAAACCACAGGCCTTCAACCTCATCCTTGGATTTTCTGATGACGCCATACTGTTTGTTGAATTCGATCTTTTCAAATAACTCGGAGATCTTCGCCCTGATATCAGGAAGATTCTTCAAATCTTCGAAAACATCCTGTCTGTAATTTGTTACATCGGGATCATCAGACAGATGAGATAAGATCTCGGCAACAATAATCTGTTCCCTGGGTTCTGAAGTTACTTCCTTGCTGATGACATCAAGACCGAGATCGTGAAAAGCTGAATCTTCAAGCTTTTTAAACTCAATCGTTTTTCCTCTCGGATAGAGAAGACTGAATTTCTTATTGCCAATCATAGAGTTACCTCCTGCTAGATTGCGGATGCTAATATTTTAACAAAACCGATACGAAAAGATATCCGTGTCAAAGATCAAACTGATCACGAAGATGCATTTCTGTCGGTGCGGATATAATGGTTACTTCTCTGAACTTTGCGTTCTTCTTTTTCTGGTCTGAAATCTTCCTGTATTTCTCGCTCAGTTCCCAAAGTTCATCCAAGTATTTTTGCATGTCTTCGTCTGTAAGCATTAACAGTTTAGTATAAAAACACAAAAGATCACTTTCCAGTTTTTCCAATGTGTCCATGCAACTAACTGACTTCCCGTATTTATAGAAACGTTCATTAAGATTCATTAAATACGGAGAGAAGTATTCATACATAGTTGCCTTTTTAAAAAAGTCCATATTGCCTGTGAGAATACGTTCCCTGCTGCCTCTTACTTTACGTTCCTCTTTAACAATAATGGCTTCCTGCTCTATCAGGAAATTAATGTGTCTGTAAAGCGTCGGCACTGGCACATCCGGCATATGTTCAGCGATATCCTTTGTTGTGGCTTGTTCCGCATTTAAAACATATGCCCATATTCTTAAACGAATCGAGTTTGACAAAACCTTTGAGTAATCCATTTTTAGTCCTTTCATAAAAACTAAAAGATCCGTAACCGTTATCGCTTTCGATAATAGTGTCATTCGTGATAATTGTCAATGTAATAATTACCCTTTTCTATCCGCCTGCCACTGATATAATTATTGAAATTTCATTGGGGGAAATAAAAATGGAATACGTAAAACTTACAGAAGACAGAATAGACGAATTCATCAGGCTCAGGATCAACCAACTGCGCGAAGAAGGCGCTAAGGAAGACATCGATCTTGTTCCTGCATTGAAGGATTACTACAACAGGCATATGGCTGACGGCACATTCGTGTCGTGGCTTGCAGTTGAAGACGGTAAGATCATCGGAACGAGCGGAATGTCGTTTGTGGAAAGGCCGCCTTATTTCAGCTGTCCGAGCGGCAAGACAGGTATCCTTTCGAGCATGTATACAGACCCGGATCATAGGCGCAGAGGCATTGCCAAAGAACTGCTCTCCAGAGTTGTTGAAGAAGCCCGTGCCTATGGATGCGGAAGTGTCCAGATCACAGCATCCGATATGGGCGTTCTCCTTTATACGGATTTCGGATTCGTTAAGAACGGAAACTTCATGCAGTATAAATTCTGATTCAAATAATAAATTGCATAAAGAAGGACGGGCACCTCAGATGAGAGAATGCCCGTCCTTTTCGTATCACAGGAATATCCTGTGTCCGTATAGTTCCTGCTATTCGAATCACCAAAAGCTGGCAGGAACTTATATCGGTTACTTAATATCAGCTCTCCATGTAGCAGGCTTGAATTCGCCAAGCAAAGGCAGGAGTCGCTTATCTACGTCGATCTTAAATACTGCGTTGAAATTGTTGGTTGCGATCATCTGACCTGCGAAGCCAACGATAACAACGAGTTCCTGATCGTTGAAGAATTTTCTTAATTTATCGAAAAGTTCGTCTGATACCGCTGTAGGATTCTTTACATATTGTTCAGCGAGTTCAGCAAGCACTGTTTCCTTCTCATCGTAAACGAGGTTTGCGGGATCTAAGCCCAAGCCCTTAACGTCGCTGATGAAGAAGAGAGAGCAGAGCTGGCAGGAGTTCGTTGTTGAGATCTTGTGTGCATAGAGGATAGCGTCCTTTTCGCCGATAACTTCAACAAGTCTGTTCCAAGATGTGTACCAAGCCATATATGCGTCGTATGTTGCAGCGTCATTGAGAAGACCCTTCTTCATGTTCGTTACTGCGTTTCTTCCTGCGAGTTCGTCATAGCGCTCCTTCTCTGCGCCTGTTGCCTCATTCTGTTCAACCAATTTAATTCTAGCCATTTTATGTTTCTCCTTTTGATAGTGATTCTTTATATGGTGATTCCATTAAAGTGCAAGTTTAAGTATGTCTGTGATCTTCTGTGCATCTAAGGGAACATAGTGTCCTACGTTGCCTCCGGCCGTTGCACGTGCAGCCATTGTCTCAAAGTCTTTATCTGTGATTCCGAGTTCGGAAAGTCTTGTCTTAAGTCCTAAGTTCTTGAAAAATCTCTCGAGTTCTTCTGACAAAAGAAGTGCTCTCTCCTTCTCATCGAAATCGTACGGATCTTTGCCGTAAACCCTTGAAGCGAGCAATGCCAGTCTCCAGGGCTTGATCTGCGCAATGTACTTCGTCCATGCGACGAAAACAATTGCCATTCCTTCACCGTGTGTGATGTTGTATTGTGCGGACAGTTCATGTTCGATGCGGTGTGATCCCCAGTCAGCTATTCTTCCTGCATCAAGGAAATTGTTGTGTGACACTGATGCGAGCCACTGAATCTCAGCTCTGGCATTGATATCCTTGGGATCTTCGATAAGCCTCTTTGCATTTACCAGAAGAGCTCTTATCGCGCCTTCGATCAGATAGTCCGTTGTATCTGAATTCTTCGCATCGGAGAAATATCTTTCGAGCAAATGTGAAAGAACATCTGCGATGCCTACATACGTCTGGTATTCGGGAAGATTAACGGTATATCTCGGGTTCATTATCGCGAACTTCGGAATGATCCTGTCATCTTCAAAGCCCTTCTTCCACTCACCGTATGAGAGGATAGCTGCATTGGATGTCTCAGATCCTGAAGAAGCTGTTGTAGCGATTACGCCGATTCCCAATACCTTCTCCGGGACTGCGCCTTTTGAGAAGAAGTCCCAGACATCTCCGTCATAGGGGATTCCGATAGCGATTGCTTTGGCGGTGTCGATGGAGCTTCCTCCACCGACAGCCAAAACAAAATCTACTTCGTCGGTCTTACCTTGTTCTACAAGTTTTCTTACGAGCTCAATGCTCGGATTTGGTACCACTTCCCTGCTCTCGGAAAACTTGATGTTCAATTCCTTTACGGCGTCCCTGATAACTTCGTAAATACCGAGTGTCTCAACAAAATCTCCGCTGGTTACTAATAGGAGTGACTTTACGTTGTTCTGCTTAAGGAGCTTTGCAAGACTCTTTTCAGACCCTTCACCGAAGACGATCTTCGCGGGGTTATAGTACTCAAATCCGATCATGGTTATTGCTCCTTATCAGAAGAGGGGAACGACTGCGCCGTCGTATGTTTCCTTGATGTACTTGGATACTTCAGGTCCCTGGAGAACTTCAACGAGCTTCTTGATTGCAGGATCATTTGCCTTCTCTGCAGATGTTGCGATGATGTTTCCGTATGTCTGAGCTGCAAGTCCGTCATTTGCTTCTACTGCGAGTGCCTGGCTTACATGGAGGCCGCCTTCGATTGCATAGTTACCGTTGATGACTGCTACGTCTACATCAGGAAGTGCTGCTACGAGCTGCTCGGGTGCAAGTTCCTTGAACTTGATGTTCTTAGGGTTCTCTACGATGTCTTCTACTGTTGCGTTGATTCCTGCGTCATCCTTAAGCTTGATGATGCCTTCCTGTGCGAGGAGCAGAAGTGCTCTTGCTTCGTTAGTTACGTTATTAGGAACTGCTACGATTGCGCCGTCCGGAAGATCCTTAAGATCTTTTGTCTTACCTGCATAGATGCCGAAGGGTTCATAGTGAACTGCGCCAACTGAAACGAGTGATGAATTATTCTCTTTGTTGAACTGCTCGAGGTAAGGAACGTGCTGGAAATAGTTTGCATCAAGGCTTCCTTCGATAACGCCTGTGTTAGGTGTAATGGAATCTTCGAGCTTTACGATCTCAAGTGTGATTCCCTGCTCTGCGAGGATCGGCTTTGCTACTTCGAGGATCTCAGAGTGAGGTGTGATGTTTGCGCCTACCTTGAGAACTACGTTAGCCTGAACATCAGCCTGAGCTTCGGACTGTGTGTTGCTTCCTGCTGCAGCAGTAGTTGCTGTTGTGCTCTCTGTCTTGCCGCATGCTGCAAAAGATGCTGTAACTGTAAGTAAAAGTGCAGATGCGATTACTCTTTTAAGAATGTTGGCTTTCATGGTTTTTATCTCCTTTTGGATATGATTTATTTTTTGCTTTGATTATTGCTTTCTTGTTCAGGGCCAAGAAAAAGCCCGGGTGTTATATTTAACTCCCGGGCACATGGCATGTTATCTGCGTATCAAAGCATCAACATCGTTTTGCAAGGCGTGAAGCATCATTGCTCATCGCCGTGGCCATCTTGCGTGCCCGGGAGCTAAGCATTCGACAACACATCATGCTGTTTACTGTGTTAGTGGTCTTATACATTTTTCACGCCTCCTTTCGAGTTGATGGTGTAAGTATATCGGTACTTACCTACTATGTCAATAGGTAATTTGAAAATTTTTAATATTGCTTCAAATGCCTTATTTTATTGGGTTAGAAAGGAATTTATTATATGAAGCAGCGGGATATTTTTGAAAAACAGCTCGTTTTTACACCAGATTTATATTATTTCAAAATGGTGTAAAAAATGGCCTGTTTTTTACACCAAAAGCGAAAATAAATAAAAATGGTGTAAAACCTTTTCAAAAGGGCAGCCGGTATCGAAGGATCAGAGTTCAGAATATCCCAGATAAAGCATGTTCATCTGCTCTTCATCGTGGATATAAGTATGGTCATGAGGCTTACCTTCATAGACCAGTTTTCCATCCCTGTAGACCAGGAGCCTGTTAAGAGGGACCTCCTCCCATTCACCGTCATCCAGAGGCTTGGTAGCGATATAAACATAACCGTCGTGATTCTTACGGAACATAGTGCCTTCTTCATTCTTATGAACATAGAGATCCTGTCCGTCGAATGCGACGAAGTTGAGCTTATTCTTATCTGAGAGCTTCACTGCAACAGAATCAATTATCTTGAAGCGTGATGCTTCATCAACAGCTCTTTTATTCTGATCAAGAATATAAAGCAAGATCCTCTCGCTGTCCGTTGCTCCGCACTGGATATCCGCATATGGAAGAAGTTCATCAGATTCAAATATCGTACCGTTATGGGCAAATGCCCACTCGCGCCAGTTGGGATCGTGCGCTATAAACGGATGAGTATTCTTATAATCGACATATCCGATCGTAGCTCTTCTGATATGTGCAATGATCCCGCGGCATTTGACGCCTGAAGAAAGATAGTATTCTATCAATGTGCTCTTCGTAGAATCGACAGGCTCTTTATCAATAGTGATCTTTCCTGCATCATTCCATGATGCGATTCCCCAGCCATGGGGATTGAACTCGCCGTGCTTAAAGAACTCTTTAAGCTCAGCGGTTACATCTATTGTCCTGTCGGATGATACGCCGAACAATTCACACATTCTTCAGATACTCCCGTTCATTTTCAGGAAGAGCATTATCTGCCAATTCCAGCAGATATTTATACCACTCCCTAACCGTTTGGTCACCATATATTTTTGCATCCAGACCGGAGACGATAATGCTGTCTACAGCATCCTCGATCTGTTCAACGGAAGTAATATCAGCAAGATCCGTTTCCAGTCTTGTAAGATTCTCCTCAGAATAGATCAATCCTTTAATGAGTGCAACATAACTGAGCGCACGGCCGAGAGGCACGCTGTCAGCCACTCTGATCTCGATATATTTCTTGATGCGGAAATGGAAGAATCCCATCGATATAAAATGCTCAATAAGCTTCTCTTTCCTGGGACTTGCGGGATTCTCATCCACTATTCCGTCACGGATAAGATCTTGTGCCGATGAGCTTCCGACATAGGATGTATCGCCGCCATCGGTAAGCAGTATCAGAGGGGTCTCAGATATTACATCTGCGATCTTGTCGTATCCGAAGTCATCATCGAATGAATGCGGATAGAAACCTGTTCTGGAAGGATCCAGATCGTTCCATTCCTGAATCCTCAAAAGGTGTGTTTTATTGGAACCCTTCACGATGACGGAATCCTCAAAGCTCTTGTTTTCGAGCGCGATCATGAGGATCGGAGAAATCTTTTGCAGGATAAGGAGCTTACGCACGAGATCGTCCTCCGAACTGTAATCGACGGATATCTGGACGGATGAAGATGCTCTCATCATGTATTTGCCGTATTTGCCGCTGTTTCTGAAGTAAGCGTCCATGTACTGATAACGTTTCTTGTGTGACAGAGGTATATCATCAGGATCGATCTCGCCTGACTCCACGAGAGGGAGATTGCCTTTGGTTATGATGTGATATCCGCAGTTCGCGAAAACAGGGATCCACAGCAAAAGGAACTCTTTATAGATCTGCTTTATCGATTCGATGTCTGACTTCGGGTCGATGCTTATCTCAAACTGGCATGCGGGCTCCAAAGTAACAGAATACCCGCCGGTTACGTAACCGACAGGATATCCGTCCATGTATATTATCTTTGCCTGAAGATTCTCGGCAACCTGCTTAATAAGCGACGTCACCTCGTCGAACCCTATCTGGACGCCTTCGTCATTCACGACGAAGTGTTCCACTTCAAGTCCCAATGCCTGCCCGTCCGTCTCGCCTGAACGGATGTATTCAACGATATCTTCATGTAATGACATATGTTAACCTCCTATACTTTTCTGGTTTTCTTCGACAATCTGATTCCTATCTCCTGAATGAGCATTACCATGATGATGAGAAGTGTGACCGTGGTCCATAAAACGTCTTTCTGGTAACGGTAGTAGCCGTATTGGAGAGCAATTGCTCCGAGTCCGCCTCCACCGATTACGCCTGCCATCGCGGAGTATCCCAATACTGTAGCTACATTGATCGCGCCACCCTGAAGAAGAGAAGGTGTCGCCTCAGGAATAATGAAGTGAAGTATTGTGTATATGGGCGAAGCGCCCATGGAGGTTGCAGCTTCAATGATTCCCGGATTTACTTCGTTAAGTGATGACTCGACCATTCTTGCGACGATCGGAATTGCACCTACTGTAAGAGGTACGATCGATGCTACGGTACCGATCGAAGATCCGACCACAAAACGCGTAAACGGAATGAGCAAAACCAGTAAGATCAAAAACGGCAGTGAACGTGTTACATTTACGATAAATCCTATAACAGCATTGACTATTTTGTTCTCAAGAAGGCGTCCCTTTGATGTAGCATAAAGGATGACACCCAGAGGCATTCCGATGAGATAAGAGAACAAAGACGCAAATAACGTCATCTCAAATGTTTCGAATATACCTGATATTATTGCCTGTCTTATATATTCACTCATGCTTTTCCACCTCCGTTACAGTAAGACCGCCTTTTGTAAAGAAGTCGATGACCGTTTTCTGGTCCTTATCAGATGAAGGAAGTTCAACTATCATCTGACCAAAACCGATACCACCGACACTCTTGGTATTTGCGCTTAAAATATTGACTGTAAGGCCTGTCTCTTTTACGAGATTTGCGATAAACGGCTCGCTCGAATGAGTGCCGTCGAAAACAAGACGGACGATCTTTCCCGAAGGATCAGAAGGATCGAATGGATTGCTCGGGAAGACGAGTTTTTTCGCTGCATTCGACTGAGGATTAGAGAATACATCCTTTACATCGCCAACTTCTGCGAGATTACCGCTATCGATGATCGCAACGCGGTCGCAGATCTTCTCTACTACCGACATCTCATGTGTGATAATGACTATCGTAAGTTTTCTCTCGAGATTGATCTTCTTAAGGAGGTCTAATATCTCTCCTGTTATCTTGGGATCTAATGCGCTCGTTGCCTCATCGCAGAGTAATACCTTAGGATCTGCCGAAAGTGCTCTTGCGATAGCAACTCTTTGTTTCTGACCGCCCGAAAGCCTTGCCGGGAAAACATCCTTTTTATCGGAGAGTCCTACGATTTCAAGCATCTGAAGGGCTTTCTCCTTACGCTCTTTCCTGGGTACACCCGCGATCTTCAGGGGTTGCTCGACATTAGACAAAACATTTCTCTGGTTAACGAGGTTAAACCCCTGGAAGATCATTGAGATGGAGTGTCTTACTTCTCGAAGCTGTTTAGCTTTTAATGAAGCAAGATCTTTATCGTAGAACTTAACAGTGCCTGAAGTTACTTCCTCAAGACGGTTAAGCGTTCTTACCAGCGTTGATTTTCCTGCGCCGCTCATGCCTATGATGCCGAAGATCTCGCCTTCGCGCACTTCAAGGCTTACGTCCTTTAACGCCTCAAATTCCTTGCCGTCGTTCTTATATGTCTTATATACGTTTGTCAGTTCAAAGACGTTGCTCATTGATCGAATAATCCTTTGCTAAGATACCTGTCGCCCCTGTCAGGGAAGACAGTTACTATGTTTCCGCTCTCTATTTCAGATGCGAGTTTAAATGCAGCTGCAAGCGCTGCGCCTGAAGAAGATCCGGCAAGGATGCCTTCTTCCTTTGCTAAGCGTCTGCTCATCTCGAATGCTTCATCATCAGTTACTTTGATGACTTTATCCACCAGTGTGATATCCATTGTGTCCGCGATGAAATCATTGCCTATTCCTTCAATGTTGTAATCGAAGTGCTCTCCGCCTCCGATAGTTGATCCGTAAGGATCTGCGAGAACTCCCGTGATATCGGGGTTCTGCTCTTTCAGGTACTTAACAACTCCCGAAAATGTTCCGCCGCTACCTGCACCTGCGACGAAATAATCGATATTTCCGTCTAACTGTGAATAGATCTCAGGACCTGTTGTCTCATAGTGAGCCAGAGGATTTGCAGGATTTCTGAACTGCCTTAAGGAAACTGAGCCTTCGATCTGCTTTAAGAGTTCTTCTGCTTTTCTCTCGGCACCCAGCATTCCTTCTTCTCTTGATGTGTGAATTATCTCCGCGCCCAGAGCGCGCATAACCTGCTGCTTCTCGATAGAGAATTTCTCCGGAACCGTAAAGATTACTCTGATACCCTGATTAAGCGCTGCAACTGCAATTCCGATTCCTGTGTTGCCTGCTGTGGCATCAATGATCGTGCCGCCTTCTTTGAGGATTCCACGCTTCTTTGCATCGTCGATCATGTAGACGCCTACACGGTCCTTTACGCTTCCTGCAGGGTTCATCAATTCAAGTTTTGCATAGATATTTACACCGGGCTTAACGCCCATATGGTTGATCTTTAAGATCGGTGTGTTGCCGATCATGCTTCTGATATCTTCATATATGTTATTCATGGTAATTACCTCTTATTACTTTGCTGAGTTTTCGATTGCCTGCTTGAGATCTGCGATAAGATCATCAACATCTTCAATGCCTACCGAGAATCTGATGAGTTCATCTACAATGCCTACTTCCTTACGGATATCAGCCGGGATCGCAGCGTGAGTCATTGTTGCGGGATGGCATACGAGCGATTCAACACCGCCCAAACTCTCTGCCAAAGTGATGAGGTTTAAGTTTTCGAAAAATTTCTTATAGTCGTATTTATCGTTAAGTACAAATGAGATCATTGCGCCTGCGCCGTCAGCCTGCTTCTTCTGCACTTCATAGCCCGGATCGCTCTCAAGACCGGGATAGTAAACCTTGCTTACAAAGCCGCTTTCGACAAGCCATCTTGCGATCTTCTCGGCATTCGCAACATGTCTGTCCATACGTACGCCGAGAGTCTTGATTCCCCTGATGATAAGGAAGCTGTCCCAAGGTGCGAGAACGCCGCCGATCGCATTCTGGAGATAGTAGAGACGGTCAGCCAGAGCATCATCATTAACTACTACAAATCCTGAGATCGTATCAGAGTGGCCGCCTAAATATTTAGTACCGCTGTGGATAACGATATCTGCGCCTAATGTAAGAGGACGCTGCAAATAAGGTGTAAGGAAAGTGTTGTCGACGATGACGAGTTTATTGTGCTTCTTTGCGATCTTGGATACTGCTTCGATGTCGGTGATCGTGAGAAGCGGATTTGCGGGAGTCTCAATGTAAATAGCTTTTACGTCATCGTCGATAGCACTTTCAACTGCTTCAAGATCAGAGGTATTTACGATCTTGTATGTAATATTGAAGTTCTTGAAAACGTTATCAAGTATACGGAAAGTTCCGCCGTAGATATTGTCTGATACAACGAGCTTATCGCCGCTCTTAAAAAGTGATAAGACCGTATTGATCGCAGCAAGACCTGATGCAAATGCAAGTCCGTGCTTTCCCTGCTCTAAGTCTGCGATAAGCTTTTCCAATGCAGCTCTTGTAGGATTGCCTGTTCTGGAATATTCCCAGCCTCTGTTCTTTCCAAGACCGTCCTGCTTATATGTGGATGTCTGGTAGACCGGTACGTTTACGGCACCCGTTATCTCGTCGCCATCGATACCGCCGTGGATAAGAACTGAATTAAGTTTAAGATCATTTATATTGCTCATTTTGTTTTTCCTCTTTTCGAATTAGTAGATTTTGTTATAAAAAAAGCCCGGCGCTATTGATAAAGCTCCGGGCATTTAAGAACGCGATTGCCAGTATGATCCATTCAACATCGAATCAAATTGAGACAGCAACTGTTCATTGCCCGGGTATATGACATACAACAACACATGCACTTCATCATTACTGTCTCCTTCTGTTATAGATTTTGATTATGGCAGTGATTTTACGCCTATTTACCTATTATGTCAATAGGTTTATAAATTTACTTCTTTTCCTGTCTGCTCTCGTAGTCCTTAAGCGCTGATTCAATGGCTTCCTGAGCCAATACGGAGCAGTGCATCTTGTAATCCGGAAGTCCGTCCAAAGCCTCTGCAACTGCTTTATTTGTAAGCTGTCTGGCCTCTGATACAGGCTTTCCCTTGATGAGTTCTGTCGCCATTGAGCTCGATGCGATAGCACTGCCGCAACCGAATGTCTCGAACTTAACGTCTTTTACGATATCGTCTTCGATCTTCAAGTACATCTTCATGATATCGCCGCACTTTGCGTTGCCTACTTCACCTATTCCGTTAGCGTCCTCAAGTACGCCAACATTTCTCGGATTCCTGAAATGATCCATTACTTTCTCACTATATAAAGCCATATTAAAACCTCCCTTAAAGAATGAATTCTTTTTTGCCTGCGACAAGGTCACGCCATACGGGCGAGAAGCCTCTTAAGTACTCAACAACTTCCTTGACTGACTTGATGATGTAATCAGCGTCTTCTTCTGTAATGTCCTCACCAAGGCTCAAACGGAGCGAGCCGTGTGCAACATCGTGGATCCTTCCGATAGCAAGGAGCACATGGCTCGGATCCAATGAACCGGATGTGCATGCGCTGCCTGAAGATGCTGCGATACCCTTATCGTCAAGGAGAAGCAATAATGATTCGCCTTCGATACCTTCAAAACAATAGTTGATATTGGAAGGAACTCTGCTTGCTGCATCACCGTTAAGTGCAGAGTGAGGGATCTCACCTATTCCCTTGATAATCTTATCTCTAATGGGAGTAAGCTTTGCCTTGTATGAATCAAGATTTGCGACAGACTCCTTAAGCGCCGTAGCCATTGCAGCGATACCAGGTACATTCTCGGTACCTGCTCTTCTGTTTCTCTCCTGGGCACCGCCCTCTATAAGGTTAAATACTTTAATTCCTTTCTTTACATAAAGGAAACCTACACCCTTAGGTCCGTGGAACTTGTGGCCTGAAGCTGAGAGCATATCGATATTATCGTCAACTACATTTACCTTGATGTGGCCTACTGCCTGAACTGCATCAGTATGGAATGTAACATTCTTGCTTCTGCAGACTTCACCGATCTCTCTGATCGGCTGGATGGTTCCGATCTCATTATTTGCATACATGATGGTTACAAGGCATGTATCCTCACGGATAGCGTCTGCAACCTGCTCGGCAGTTACAAGTCCGTTCTCATGAACATCGAGAAGGGTTACTTCGAAGCCTTCCTTTTCGAGCTTTCTTAATGTGTGAAGAACAGCATGGTGCTCGAAAGCTGTCGAGATGATATGCTTCTTGCCCTTAAGAGCTCCCATCTTAGCGGCTGAAAGAATAGCCTGGTTGTCAGCTTCGCTTCCGCCGGATGTGAATATGATCTCATTGGGCTGGGCGCCGATTGCTTCAGCAACATCTCTTCTCGCCTGCTCTAAGACTTCCTTGGCCTTCTGGCCGAATTCATAAAGGCTAGAAGGGTTTCCGTAAGTGTCTTTTAAAAGAGTTGTAAGTGTTTCAATGGCTGCGTCACTCATTTTCGTGGTGGCAGCATTATCTGCGTATATCAAGGTAATTCTCCTCTCTTGTACATGTCTGGCGATATGGTAATACCTATTTCCTACTATGTCAATAGGTTTATGGTATTGATTTACCCTTTTACCTACTGTTATAATGGGTGAAATGAAAACTTATGGGGGATATAGATATGATCTCGACTAGAGGAAGATACGGCCTGCGCGTAATGATCGACCTGGCACAGCACAATGACGGCAACTATATTCCGCTCAAGGATATAGCTGAGAGACAGGAGATTTCCAAGAAATATCTGGAGATAATCGTAAAGCAGATGGTCGAAGGCGGACTCATCAAGGGCTTAAGCGGCAAAGGCGGCGGCTATAAGCTCGTTAAGAAGCCGGAGAAGTATACTGTCGGTGAAATACTGACTCTTATGGAAGGAACTATCTGTTCCGTCGCTTGCCTTGCAGACAAGAATTACGACTGTACAAGGCGCAAAAAATGCGAAACTCTTCCCATGTGGAAAGAGTTCGACGGAATCGTTCACGATTATCTGTATGGTAAGAAACTAAGCGATCTTCTCTGATCAGACTGTCTCTTCGAGGCTCTCTTTATATGCCTTGTTGATAAGGACGGCGAGGCTCTCCTTATATGCCTTGTTTATAAGGATAGCGCCTACGATATCGATTACAAAGAAAAATTCAAAGACTAGCCCCAAGACCATTCCGAGTTTTGGGCGTCTTTTACTTTTGATCGTGTAGATGAGCATGTAGATTATGTCAGGCCAGCTCGACATGAACATATAAGCATATGTCAGGCAGACACCGATAACCATAACGAGCGGGATCGCCCACATAAGGAACGGGTTAAACATTCCCATGAAAGCCAAAATATAAAGTGTAATGTTGATCAGGAAGAACGGAATAAAGAGTGCCTTGATTATTATCGTCATCTTAGTCTTAGGGTCTTCCTGCTTCGCTGATCCGATGATCGCGAGTATGAATGAAACGAGATCCAATACTAACGCCACAACCAGCAGGATGCCTACAGCCGAGAGGCGTGTATTGTCGAGTTCACCCCAGTTCTCTTCCAGGACGAATGCTCCGAAGAGCGGTACTGCTATCAGCATCTGCATAACATAGAGAACAACTGTTGCAACTAAGATCACGATCTTTGCCGCCAACATAAAGTGCGTAGGTTTCTTCTGCGCACTGATTATCTTTCCTGTATGAACTTCCATTCCTGTCACCTTATTCCTTTTAGAAAAGACTTTATTTCTCCGTCTTTTCCATTTTCGATTATGTATTCTACTACTTCTTTTTTCCTTAAAACTTTATCTAAAAGCGGTTTTTCTAAGGTATTTAGCAGCTTGATCATGCTTACCTGAGAATTATATCTGATCCTCTTTAAGAGCTTTGTATCTTCCAGTTTCCGCTTTGCTTCACTCTTCGGATAACCCTGTCCGAATGGCTCTGAGAAGAGCTTCGCAATAGTCTTATCGAGATTCTCCTCACCTGCCCAGGTGTACTCTTCACCCAACGGGAGCGACACTGCATTACCATCATTTATCTGCGCGAAAAGATAGGCATCCTGTGGTGTCGGAATATATCCGCATAAGACACCCGGCATGCTATTGCACGCAAGCATCATGCCCTGACCTGAAGAACAGCCTGTAACGACAAAATCAACCGCTTTGCTTGATAACAAAAGTCCGACCAGAATGGATATCTCTATATAGCTGAATTTGTTTTTTTCATCCTCAGTACAGCCGAAGTTAATTACTTCAGCGTCAGGAGCATACTTCTTAACTGTGCTGTAGATCAGTTCATTCTTTCCGGACTGTGAACCGGCCTGTATAACTGCAATGATCAAAACTGTTCTGCGCCGTCCTTTAAGAGCTTGATATAAGTATTGTGTCTGGATAATAATCCGTGGATATCACGGATCTGGTTATCGCCTACAACGCAGATGTAATCACTGCTCTGGTATGCCTCTACTTTGCCTTTGGGTGCGAATAACTGTCCGGCTAAGATGTTTTTGTCAGCATCAAGGAAAACAACATATCTTCTCGGATTATTAAAACTGTTTTTGGTAGTATCGTAATTCACGTAAGCAATATCTTTTACATTCCACATCTTGAAAGTGGTGTCTCTGTTAACGATAACTTCCCCGGCTTCCGTAACCATTACTCCGGCTGCACCGTCAACATACTTGTGCTCTCTTTTGAACTGCTCTACGAACTTTTCGGCGCTTCTCTTTCTTCCGCCACTGCAGGCAATACCAATGATTATCATGACAACCGCCGCACCTGCAAATGCGTATTTAAGCAAAGTATAAGTATCCATAATTCCTCCCCATACTAAATGCGTAAGCTAAGCCAATTCACCGATACGATTATAACATTTAAACCGTTATCACTTTCACAAATCATCAGGTGAAAATGATAGAATATAAAAGTTGTTTTAAGGCACGTCGGCACTTACGGGGAAAACAGAATCATGGACATACTCTTTTCGCAGGGTTCTTCAAAGAAGACAATAGCATTACCGAAGGAAACAATTAAAGATCTGGCATTGGAAGATATTGCAGCATACGCGTGTTCCATGAAGGAAGACCGTGAGATCGTAATGAAGATATTCTCACAGATACCTTCCGAACCTGATGACATAAGATTCAGGAGCAGCATCGTTCAGGACCTGATCGGTAACAAAGAACTGTGCGATAAGATAAGCAATTGCTCCCACGACATCATGGCACTCAAATACTATGGCGGAAGCTATAAGCAGATGAGGAGAAATGAGACCAATCTCTATAATCTTTTGGAAGACATCAGAGAACTGATGGTCTTTACTAACGTAACCGAAAAGCTCGCAGCCTGCCTCCATGAACATGAGATCAAATCCGAAGGACTAATAAGACTTCGCGAAGAACTCGATAAGACCGTAAACTCTGAAGACTTCTCCGCATTGAAGAAGGATCTTGAAGACATGAAGAACGATCTGGGCGGCGTACAGGCAGCTTATGTTGCTGTTAACTTCACGACTGATTTCAATATTGAAAACGTTGCAGCAATAGAATTCGTTCCTCATAAACTTGTCTCTAAATACGGTGTTGTCGAAAGGCTCACTGCGATGAATCTGATCGCACCTTTTGAAACCGGAACCAAGCTCGGAAGAGTTCCCGATCCGCTTCTCCAGGCTATAGCTCCAAAGCTCCAGAAGCACTTAAAGAAGCACTTCAGCGATATACAGAAAACATTTACCAAATATGCCGATTGCGATACCAAAGAGCTCACCGGTATGTACGAGGGTCTGACGTTCTATCTTGCAATGGCAAGATTCGGCAGAAGTCTTAAAGACAAGGGTTATGACATCTGCTTCCCTGTTATCGATGAGAATGTAAGGTTCGACATCAAGGGATTATACAATTTAAGGCTTGCGGTCGAAGGTGTGCAGGACATCGTAAAGAATGATTTTGCCTTCAAAGAAGATGAGCGCATATTTATCCTCACAGGTCCTAACAGAGGCGGTAAGACGATAATCGAACAGGCTATAGGAATCGCTTCCGTTATGGCTTCACACGGACTGTTCGTTGCTGCGGACTCCTTTACCGGAATGCCTTTTACGAATATCCTTACGCACTTCCCTATTGATGAGAACCTCACGATCAATTACGGCCGTCTGGGTGAAGAAGCAGTAAGAGTCAAGGATATCGTAAGTCAGTCAGATGACAACACTCTCATTCTCTTTAATGAGACTTATTCAACTACATCATCCTCAGATGGTGTTTACCTTGCCAGAGACCTCATAAGAGTCCTTAAAGAAAAGGGCTCATACGTCATCTTCAATACACATCTTCACGATCTCGCAAAGGAGATTCCCGAGATGAACAACTGGAACGGTCAGGGAGACATCATCAGCATCATAATGGAACGCAAAGACGATAAGAATACGTTCATGCTAAAGCGCGCCGAACCCGACTGCTGCTCTTATGCGAGAGATATTGCTCTCAAGTACGGCATAACTTACGAGCAGATGACTGATAAGTAATAATTCTGTGGCAATGAGGCAAGCCGCCTTTTATATTGTTAAATCACGCCTATAATGGTTCAAGGGATAAAAAGGAGAACCGTTATGAAAAATTGCTTTACTAAGATCGCAGCCTGTATCCTGGTTGCGTCCATGGCACTGCCTTTGGCATCGTGCAAAAAGAATGAATCCAAGGGCGGAACCGGCGAGAGCAGCAGCGGCAAAAAGATTGAAGCTGATACGCCCTGGTTTGACAGCAGAGTATTGAAGATCGACCCGGTAACCGACCCGGACAGATCCATTGATGTTTTAGATCAGAGTATGCTCGGTTGTGATGATGAAAAGATCATCATCCTAACGACCGGAACATATAGTCTGCCTGAATCCGTTGACTGGAACAGCATCAACATGCGTGATTATAATATTTTCAATGTTACTGTTGTTGACAGAAATTCCGGTAAGACGATCAGGAGCATCAATATGCTCGACGGTTTAGATCCCAAAGATAACGTCAACAGCGCCAAGTACTCCAAAGGAAAGATATATGCGCAATTCATCAAGGTCGTTGATGATGTAACCGGCACATACGAGTATTACGAGAATGAGTACGATCCTCTTACGGGCACAGTTACAGACACGCACAGCTATAACCCTTACCAGCCTGATTTTATCCATTCGGTCGTTGTTAACGGATACAGTATCGATGCCGAGTCTGTCTGGAATGCCGACGCCAATGAAGGCGGCTATATTCTTCATATAACTTCACCGGACGGCAAGACAAATGATGTCGATCTTACAGAAAATAACCCCGGACTGAGTTTCATTTATTTCTTCGCCGAAAAGGATGACAAGACTGTCGTTATTCCGGCAAAGACTGATGTCGATGTATTCTACGAGTTAGACCTTACAACAATGAATATCACAAAAGCAGATGCCAAAGAATATGAATGGCTCGACCTGTCAAAATCCTCATTAGCGGTCAATGGTTCTGACGGCTTCGTCTATGCAAAAACTTCAGATGGTATCTTAAAGCTCAACTTCGAAAAGAAGATGATGGAAGAATACTTCAATTTCAGTTATTGCGGAATCAATAGAAATACGCTTGAAGCCCTTGGAATCAGTGATGTTAACGGAGATTCGATCATGCTTTCGGGCAGTGACTCTTCTATATTCTCTTATGCGGAAAGCCCTTCGAAAGTCAGATTTACCGCGATCGAACTTACAAAAGCAGCAAAGAACCCGCATGCAGGAAAAACCATTCTTGAGCTCTATTCCGCAACAGAATATTCGACCGGCGAGATCGGCCAGGCTATCCTCAAGTTTAATGAGACCAACGGCAGTTACTATATCGTAGTAACCAACCGTTATGATCCAACGGATTATACCGAAATGATGTCTGCAACCAGCAACGACGATTATTTCGTAGCTGAACTTAACAGCAATTCGAAATTGAGTGACAAGCTCGCAATTGATATCATGAACGGCGAAGGTCCGGATATACTTCTTAACGTAGGTTCATTCGGGCAGCTTTGCAACAGCAGTTATCTTGCTGATCTTACGCCTTTCGTCGGCAATCTTGATTCTTCCAAATACTATACTAACGTTATCGACATCTCTAAAAAGGACGGCAAGCTATATAATCTTCCCATCTGTTTCACCATTAACGGAATCCAGACTTCTCCTGATAATGCCGGTGCTTCAGGCGTCGGATTTACGACAGCAGAATATGAGAAATTCTTAAAGAGCAAGTTAAACGGCGAAGACATCATCACCTACGGCCAGGCCTACTATTTCGCAAAGGTCTTCAATGGGATGTCGGATAAGTTCATCAAGAACGGCAAAGCGGATTTTTCAGGTCCTGAATTTGCCGAACTCGCAAGATTCGTCAAAGAAAACGTCCGCGAGCGCGCAGTATCCTGGGGTGATTTCACTTCAAGCTACCAAAACAGTTCCGAAACTGAGGCTGTTGCTATAACAACACAGTGTTTCGGCGCGGGTGGATATTTACCTGCCATTGCACAATACTGGGGTGCTACAGCTATTCTCGGCTACCCTTCAGCAGATGGCCGCGGCCCTTTGCTCTCACCCTACATCTCCGTATCTGTCTCAGCTCAGGCAGCAGATGTAAATGCCTGCGGAGAATTCGTTAAGATCCTGTTGTCTGATGACATACAGACTTCCATCGCCATGAGCAACAGTTTTGTATTAAACCGAAAAGCTTTCCGCAAAGGCTCTGAAGCCGCCCTCGATTATTTTAACGGCGCAGGTTACGACGTATACTTCGGTGGAGGCAGCGCTCCCGATCACCGCGTTGTTTTCTCGCCGAATAACATCGATGATCTCGAAAAGATAATCATGACGTGCTCCGGCATCGACTCAATCGACGGACCCATCAGCATGATCCTGATCGAAGAGATGCCTTCTTATTTTTCCGGCCAGAAGGATCTGGCTTCTGTTGTAAAGATCGCCCAGGACAGAGCTCAGAAAGTCCTGGATGAGCGCGGATAAGTCTTGTTTATAACTTTGTTTTTTAATACCGTCCCGGCCGCTGAAAAAGCAGGCCAGGACGGTATTTTTATGCCCCCGTCCCCCCGCCTTTCCAAATTGCATATTGACACTTATGGTAAAATGTACCATAATACAAGTGGTTAAGATAACCATAAGGAGGAGCAGCCATGAAAAACAATAAGCGTTCAACAAAAGAAGAGATCGAGTTCCTTAAGAAGTACGATGCTTCAGAATTCGAGCGTCCTTCAGTCACGGCAGATATTGTGGTACTCACATTGGATTCCTCCGATGATCTCTCAATACTTCTGATCAAGCGAGGCGAATATCCGTATAAAGGCTGTTGGGCTATCCCGGGAGGTTTTCTCCAGGCAGGCAAAGAATCGATCGATGAAGCTGCTGCCAGAGAATTAAAGACAGAGACCAACATAGACAACGTCTATCTAAAGCAGCTCTACACTTTCGGCAATTTGGGAAGAGACCCCAGGACCACCGTCATATCAGTCGCTTACACTGCGCTTGTTCCAAAGCATATGCTAGACATCAAGGCAGGTGACGATGCCCAGGATGCAAGGCTTTTTAAGATAAAGTATGACGTGAACGGAATCGTCTTCACCAATGAAGGATTGACCATAACAGAAAGCGATCTGGCTTTCGATCACAACGAGATAATCAAGATGGCGATAACCAGATTAAGAAACAGAATAGATTACGAAGATGATGCATTCAATCTTTTAAAGAACAAGAATGAATTCACCATTTCAGAGCTCAAGAGGATCTACGAGACGATCAAGAACAAGTCATTGGATCTGCCGAATTTCAGGAAGACCTTCTTAAGAGATTATGTCTCATCAGGCAAGGCAACAGATCTCGAAAAGACCGTCATATCGAAAGGAAAGCCGGCAAGGCTATACAAACTTAACGAGGAATAAAAGATGGGTAAGATACAGGGTTTTTACGGCGGAAAGTTCATGCCGATGCATAAGGGTCACCTTTACTGCATCGATACCGCAGCAAGGATGTGTGACCACGTTGTAGTCATAATGTTCATCAACGGCGATGACGAACTCAGGATCCTTAAGACCAATCACGATGAGATGCTCACAGTCGGATCACGCATAGAACAGCTTAAAAAAGTGTGCGCCCTCTACCCTAACGTTGAGTTTCAGATAATTGACGACAACCCGTTAAGAGGACCTGACGGCGAGGAAGACTGGGACAAAGAAACACCGCTCGTAAGGCAGTATGTACCGCATATGGATTATGTTTACTCGAGCGAACCGCAGTACGGAGAATACTTCTCAAGGGCATATCCGGAAGCAACTCACATCATCGTCGATGCAGAACGCAAGACCTACCCTATAAGCGGAACAATGATAAGGGCAATGGAAATTTTGGAGGAACGGAAAAAATGGATGGTATAACAGCAAACATAAAAGAAAAAGAAGCGAATATATTCGTTAAGATCGGCAGGGCTTTTAAGAGCCTTAAGTGGTACGAGATACTGATGTGTGTCATCATGCTCGGCATCTCCATCTACTACGCGATAGAGCCTCAGGAAGGCACACCGCAGTGGCTTGCGATAATCAATTTCATTTCCGGTTTGTGCGGCATCATGTGCATCTTCTTCTGCGCCAAGGCAAACAGAATGAACTTTCCTTTCGCGATGATCAACACGATCGTTTTCGCGATCTACCTGGGATACTTCGGAATATGGGCAACATTCTGGCTCGAAGTGATCGTTTATACACCATTAAACATCTACAGCTGGGTCAACTGGTACAAGCACAAGGACGAAGACGATAAGCTCCTTGCCAAGTCCAAAGTCCTTAAGTGGTGGCAGCACCTGATCGTTGCGGGAGCGATCATTGCACTGACAGTACTGGTCTACTACGCACTCAGCTTCTGGGCAGGCAACACATGGATGAAGTTCGCTACTCAGTACGGCTGGAATGTAACAGCCATGAAGTGGATCGATGCAGCGATCTTTGCGATCGGCATTGTAGCAAGTCTTCTTGAAGCATTCAGATACAAAGCCCAGTATGGCTGGTGGATCGTAACAGACATTATCGCAGTAGCACAGTATGTCTTAAAGGGCGATCCGGTCTACGTCACAAAGAAAACGATATATCTCATCGAAGCTTTCGTCGGTATCAGGAACTGGGGCAAGCTCGCCAAGAAGAACATCAAGAACGAATAGTTTGATCACCGGTTCAATTCCCGGAAAGGAGGACCTGTAACATGTTTAAAACATTATGCGAAAACAAGATGGCCTTCCTTATAGATTGCGGTTACAGCATATGGCTCGAATTAAGCAGCATTAACTACGAGAGGATCGCCTGGAAGAACCGCGATGTAATCATCTCAATAGATCATACGAACTTTGAGTCCGCATTGGAACTGGACATTTACGTTCACGGCAGACAGGTTGATGTAATGAAGCTGTTCAGAGATCTGGGGCTCTCCTACAACAGCGCCCTTTATGA
Source organism: Ruminococcaceae bacterium R-25 (assembly GCA_003149065.1). NCBI lineage: Bacteria > Bacillati > Bacillota > Clostridia > Eubacteriales > Oscillospiraceae > Ruminococcaceae bacterium R-25. Next base: position 802,175 of record QGFZ01000002.1, on the reverse strand, counting down.
ATACACTGCCAGCGGAATGGAAAAAGGTATAGCTTATTTTGCAGAAGCTTTAGATATACTGATCAACGTTATCTTCCTGCAGGATTACAACAGCTTAAAACAGGAACTCGAAAACCAGGCACAGGCGCATCCTAACCTTACAGAACAGGAGGCAGAATATGGATAACCATGAAGAACAGGCTCTAAAACTGTTAGAGCAGCACGAGAAGAAACAGATCAACGATGTGGAATTCCTTCGTGAATTCGGGAAGATAAAAGTTTGGTTTTCAACCCCATTCGGTGACCACAAAGACGGCGGTACCAGACTATTCCTTATTCCCGGCCCTGACGACACCGGATATCTGCCGTTATTTTCCACTCAGGAGCGTGCGGTAGAATTCTTCGAAAAGACAGGACGCGCGGGATATCTTCTGATACATTCCGAATTTTGCGAAGTGCTTAAGACCAACAGAGAAGTAAACGAAGGAAAGACACCGGTAAAGATCGGCGCAATAGTCGATCCCGGGTATTACGGAATAACCGTAGACGTAAAAAATCTTGACGCCGTTATCGACATGGCCCGCTGACAGGGATTTATAAGATGACTCATTCACTTCTTAAGCAAAAGTCTTTATTTCCGAATTAAGAAATAAAGCGCTAAAAGCACAGCAAGGAACACGATATTTACAATAGAAAAAGCACCTACGTAGCTTACTGTCTTTTCTTTTGCTTTCGGGAGCGCTGCATGGAACTTATATGTAATAAGGCTTGCCATGCTCGCGATGAGAGTTCCGAGGCCGCCTAAGTTCGAGCCGATCACAAGGGCATCTGCGTTGTTTGTAAATACAGACAGGAGGATAGCTGCCGGAACGTTGCTTATTACCTGTGAGGAAATGATCGCGGTAAGCGCGGGTGACTTTTCGACGATCTTCGATATTGCTTCGTAAACTGCATCGATCCTTCCCATGTTGCCTACGAAAACAAAGAAGAATACGAATGTGATAAGGAGCGTATAATCGACACCCTTAAATGCTTTTCTGTCCATAATGAGCATTACCACAGCGAGCACTGCAAATGCGATCAGGAAGTGGATTACCCTTAAGACGACCAGGAGGCTCAACACAAAGAGCACTGCGCAGATTGCAAGTTTTAATACGGATATCTTCTTTTCTTCGGTCTTCTCTTCGTGCCGGATCTTCATATCCTTGCAGAGGATAAATACCGCAATGGTAACGAGCACTAGAGAACATAAAGAATACGGCAGGACCAATGCCAGGAAGTGCCCTATCTCCATGTTGTAGTACGTGTAAAGATAGATATTCTGAGGGTTTCCAATCGGTGTCTGCATGCTTCCCAGATTGGTTGCGACAGTCATTAAGATCAAGGTGAATGTCAGTGTTCTCCTGTCGTCGAATGACTTCATGAGCGCGATTGCGAAAGGCACGAGCGTTACGAGCGTAACGTCATTTGTGAGGAGCATGCCCATGAAGAATGCAAGCCAGACGAGGATCAGGGATACGAGCCTTGATGAATTTACTTTGGACAAGAGCTTATTTGTGAGCTTATCGAAAACTCCGAGAATAACGAGTTCAGATACGACGAGCATCATGCAGAACAGGATAGCTAAGACCCTGAAATCAATATATTCTAAATACTTCGCGTCAGGTATGACAAAGAAACAGGATACTATCGCAAGTATCCCGGAGATGAAAAATACAGGGTCTTTCTTGATTCGTTCCAACATAGCGACACGATTGTACACCCGTAAAACAAAATCAACAATACAATAATTCAAGAGCGTCATTAAGACTAAAGACCCGCAAACTCAATGTTTACGGGTCTTTTTATTTAACAGGTTATATTTGAATTATTTAATATACTTTTTCTCAAACTCTTCGATCGTAACCGGCTTGCTGAAATAGTATCCCTGTATGGTCTCGCAGCCCAATTCCTTGAGCCTTCTTACCTGGGCCTCGTTTTCGGCGCCTTCTGCCAGAGTCGTGAAGCCGAGTTCTTTTGCAAGAGAAATGATGTGGCTTATTACTGCGACATCGCTCTTCTTCTCATGCTCCAGACCGAGCTTGTCAACAAAGCTCTTGTCGATCTTAAGCGTATCAAGAGGCATCTCGGTCAAAAGAGACAAAGAAGAATAACCGGTACCGAAGTCATCCATTGAGATCTGGAAACCTTTATCACGGAGTTCTTCGAGGATACCCATCATGTGGTCCATGTCTTCGTAAGTAGCGCTCTCAGTAAGCTCGAATTCAATGTAGTGATGGTCAACATGATAGCTGTCAACGATCGATACCAGGTGATCAATGAGGTTCTCAAAATAGAACCTGCTCCTTGAAAGGTTAACAGAAACCGTATAGAGGTTCTTGCCTTCTCTCTTCCATCTTGCCAGAGTCTCGCAGGACTTTTTCAAGACAACATCATCGATCTTTCCGATAGATCCGTCCCTCTCGAAGAAAGGAACGAACTTAACCGGAGACAAGATGTCCTCCTGTCTGTAATTCCATCTTACGAGTGCTTCAATGCCCTTCAGAACTGTTTCATCACCTGTAATATCGAACTTCGGCTGGAAGAAGACCATGAACTCGTCATTTGAAACGGCATTATCCATGGACGCCTTGATGTAATTACCCCAGGAGATGTCATCATGCATCTTATCCGTGAAGATGGTGATCTCCGTCTTATTCATGTTCTGACCCAAAGACTGGGCGAGCTTTGCCGCATCTGCTACACGGTTGCCGTTAAGGATCGTTCTCTGCATTGGAACAACGCCGACTCTGTAGTAGATCTTATAGTTAGGATCACCATCGAAATAAGAGAGTTTTTCGAAGAAATCCTGTAGGCATTCGATCATCTCATCCTCAGGCATGTCTTCGATCATCATGGCGAAATTATCGTTGTGGCATCTGGCACTTGCATAGACAAATTCAGCCTCGTTCATCGCTTTAACAATGTTACAAAGCACTCTGTTAGCGGCAATATGGCCATACACCTCATTAATGACCCTGAATTCCTTGATGTCGAAATGGACAAACGCATAATCGTTGATTCCATAGTCCATCGGCATCTCAAGGAAGGCCTGGAGGTGGTTCCAGTTGTAATGTTTTGTGATCGGATCGAAAAACGACTGCCTATAAAGAGTCTTCTTTTTCAGTGCATCCATGTCATCATTGATGATGGCAGCAGCACGGTCGATATCGACCTTCCATTCGTAGAGGATCCTCTCTTTTCTCTCGCTCTCGAAAATTCCAATGACTTCCGTCTCTTCCTTGATCGAGAGGTCGGAATAAGATCTGTGGGCATCGTCATCCAGAGCGATCTTTTCGAAGATCTCCCTTATTGCATCCTTGTCTGTCGGAACGCCGTCGTCGACTTCAACAGAGTAGAAAAATGTGCCCTCAAGCTCAATGTACTTAAGGTCATCCGGATAACGGACGCGTTCATCGCCTACTCTGTATTCGATTCCGATTACGAATCTGCCGAGCTGCTTTACATAGAAAACGCCAACGTGATCGTAAGTTCCGAAAGCACCTTCGAACTTACTGACAGCTTCAAAAGGCGTTCCTTTGCGGAAAGCTTCGATCTGCTCTGACGTTGCATCAGAATAATACAAACGTCTGTAAGGCTTGTACAGCTGATTGAGTTTGTTTACGAACATAATAAATCCCCCCTATCCCTAAAAGGATTACTACCCTTTTAATATAACATAGGGAAACGCTAGAATTCTAGATGTTGCTTGATATTTCGGTTATCCGAGGATCTTCTGTGCGAGTTCTTCGAAAAGCTGTACAAATTCTTCGTGGTTAGCCTTAACGAAATCCTTATCCAATTCTCTTGAAGCCTGCTCCAAAGCCTTAGCCTTTTCGGACAGTTCATCAGCGCCAACAGTCTTCGATGCGCTCTTTAGGGAATGGACTAATATCTCATAGTTTTTGAGGTCATCGTTTTCGAGATAGGAAGACAATTCAGAACACTTGCCGGAAGCGCTTTCCGCATACTCCTGCAAAAGATCCATATAGAAATCTTCTTCATTGCATGTATACATGAGACCTGCGTCAACATTGAGGCCTAATGAACGCGCTTTATCAAGTGACAGAGAGTTAGTCTTCTTTTCAGAAACTGTGTCCTGATTATCTGAGATCACATCAGCAGGAAGGAATCTCTTTAATGCTTTTTCAATATCATTTATCATGATCGGCTTTGAAAGATAGCCGTCAAAGCCTGCCTTCAGATACTGGTCTTCAGCACCTGCGATCGCATTGGCGGTAAGCGCGATAACAGAAGCTCCGTTAAGGAGGTTTTCATCCTTAAGGATCTTAAGTGTTTCCATGCCGTCCATGTTGGGCATCATGTGATCCAAGAAAACGACATCGAACTTGTTCTTCTTCATCAGTTCAATAGTCTCCTTACCTGAAGAACAGGTAACAGGATTTATTCCGAAGATCTTCATGAAGTTGGCAGCAACCTTGAGGTTCATGCCGTTGTCGTCAGTTACGAGCACCTTTGCATCAGGTGCAAAGATATGTGTTTCCTCGCTCTGTGCAGCAAGCGCGCTCTTCCTCTTCTCGTCGTATTTGCCGACAGGAGTATCATCAACGACTTTAAGGTTCAGATCAAAACCGAATGTAGAACCAATCGCATACTTACTCTCGACATCGAGCTTGCTGTTCATCATGGCAAGGAGCTTGCAGACAATGGAGATACCAAGGCCCGTTCCTTCGATATGACGGTTGCGCTTTTCTTCGATACGCTTGAAAGATTCGAAAAGCTTGCCCAGATCTTCTTCCTTGATTCCGATTCCCGTATCGGCAACTTCGAAGCGGAGTTTGACATTGCCGTCAGTTGTTCCGATATTCTTAACGCGCAAAGTGACGCTTCCCGTCTCAGTGTATTTGACTGCATTGGTAAGGAGGTTTAATACGATCTGGCTGATCCTTACGTCGTCTCCGTAAATCTTAGAAGGAATAGTCTCATCAACTTCGACGTGGTATTCCAATCCCTTGGAACGCGCACGTTCGCTGATCGCATTTACGAGATTATTGATAAGCTCTGCGATATCAAATTCAACAGGAACAAGATTCATCTTGCCATCTTCGATCTTCGAGAAATCCAGAATGTTATTTATGATCGACAAAAGCGTGTTTCCGGCGCTCTTGATGTTGGAAGAATACTCAAGGATCTGTTCGTCTTTTGACTCTCTTAAAATCATCTCATTCATTCCGAGCACGGCATTGATAGGTGTTCTTATCTCGTGGGACATGTCAGCCAAAAAGTCACTCTTGGCTTTGTTTGCAGAGTCAGCCGCCTTCTTTTCGAGCACGAGGAGCTTAGCTTCATATTCCCTCTTCTGCTCATTGGCCTTCATTTCTTCCATTCGCTTGTTGTTCTTGCTCTCATGTCTGTAACCGATGATGATGAAAAACGAGATCAATGAGTAAACTAAAAGGCCGGTAAGAATGCTTACAAAAAGGACCGTAAAGGTATTCGTCAGAAGCGTGTTTTTCTGAACAACGATAGCTAAGTGCCACTGGTTATGGATCTCATCGACAAAGACCGTGCACGTCTTGCCGTCAATGTCCATCTCGAAATTTCCCTTGCCGACGCTCATGATCTTCTCATAGAGATCTTTCTTCTCGGGATCTTCGCTATAGTTCTTGCCCTTCTCATTTCCGTTCTTATGGGCTATTACCGTACCGTCGTAATTTAGGATAAATCCATATCCTTTGCCATCGATCTGAATGCCCTCGACTGTTTCCTGAACGCCTGAAAGTGTAAGGTCAAGGCCCAATACGTCATTGTTATTAGTGAGCGCTTTGCATACTGATATGATCACATTTCCCGTCTGAGCATCTACATAGGGATTTACTACCAGAGGTTCTCCGCCTGCAGCAACAGCATCCTTGTACCAGTCTCTTACGGTAGGATCGTAATCTGCCGGCGGTACCCAGCCGACACCGTCGACGTACTTGCCATTGATATAGCCGTAAAGGCCAGTGTAGCTCTCATCGAACTGGGAAGCTGTATTTGTTGACTCACGGGTGATATATTCAACGATCTCCTCGTTTGTGGCGCCCTTTGCGACCATGTGGTCTACGGTATCTGCTGCCACCCAGAGGACTGATCTCGCGGTCTCAAGATAATTCTCAATATCAGCTGTTATGGCTGCCGCCTTATCATTTCCTAGCTCATAGGTATGAGAATAAGACGACTTGTACATAAGCATTGTAGTATAAGCGACCAGCAATGCCATAAGGACGAAGGTCGCTGTAAGTGTCGTTACAAGTGTCGTGCGGTTATTGCGCATAAAAACCTCAACTGATACTGATGGATTCATAATAAATAAGAAAATGGGCAACCGCAATCTGAACGACTGCACAAAACAGTCACGGAAATCAGGCCGTGATACAATTAAATTATTCAAACGGAGTTTTATCAAAGATGACGACATTCTCGCATTTCTGTCCGGAGCACATAGGGATGCTCATAGTCATCGCAATAGCGGTAACCATAGGACTTCTGGTCTTAAGAAGGAGTTCTGAAGATCATGCCCGGAAAGCCGCCATTATCCTCTCCGTTGCCCTGTTCTTAGGCGAAGCTCTCCAGGATCTCTTCCTTTTGAGCGAAGGAAGGAACTATTTAGACCTCCTGCCCCTTCATCTCTGCAATATCGGAATCTTCGTAAATCTTTTGGCCTCATTAACTAAGGGCAGGCTCCAGTCTTTCTTTTCCGAGATCTCCCTGGTCCTCATAATGCCGGGGGCCGTCGGCGCTCTACTTTTCCCAGACTGGACATATAAGCCCTTCTGGTCTTACCTTCCGATGCTCTGCTTTTTCACGCACACGCTTTTAGTGTTTATCCCCTTGTTTTTCCTTGTCAGGAAAACCGTAAGGGTATCTTTCAAGCACATCTGGTACCCATGTATGTTTCTGGCACTTGTTACCCCTCCCATCTATGTCCTTAATCAGAACACTGGAGAGAATTACATGTATCTCATGTATCCACCGGAAAGCTCTCCTCTTGAGTGGATACATAATTTGACCGGCGATACATACTATATCGCCGGCCTTGCAGTTTGTATCTTATTGATACTTGTGTTGGAATATGGAATCTACTCTCTCTTAAATCTGATCAATAGAAAGTAATTACCCTGTCTAAAATACCTTTCATCTTACCGATCGCAATACCATAGTTAGTCATTGGTATGCCCTGGTCTTTTGCCTTCCGGTAACGGCTGTTAACTTCGGTCTCGCCTAACATGCATGCACCGCAATGGATTATAAGATCGTACTCTGAAAGGTCTTTGGGGAACTCAAGGCCAGACGTGAACTTGAATTCAAAATCAACGCCCGTATATTCCCTAATCCATCCAGGGAGCTTTACCGTTCCGATGTCTTCACACTGGCGGTGATGGGTGCAGCCTTCGCTGATCAGGATCTTTGCTCCGTCCTGTAACTTGTCGAGCATATTAGCACCTTCGATCGACTGGTCAAGAATACCCTTGAATCTAGCCATCAGGATTGAAAAAGACGTCAGCGGAATTTCCTTCGGAACGATCTTCGATACCTTTGCGAAAGCCTGACTGTCGGTAATTACCATTCTTACCTTGCCGACTTTTTCGAGCGCTATGGCAAGCTCAGTATCCTTAACTACAACAGGAATGGCGCCCTTGCCTAAGAGGTCTCTTATGACCATCTGCTGAGGCAGGATAAGGCGGTCCTTAGGAGCGGACTTGTCAATCGGTACTACGAGGACGACAAGGTCGCCTTCTTCAACAAGGTCAGATACCAGAGGACGGGATTTGCGCTGGCTGATAATGACAGCTACCTTCTCCTTTAATTCCTCTATGCCTTCGCCCTTAAGAGCGCTAACCACCATTGCACCTTCAGGCACTTCAGACGCGCCGAGATCGCTCTTGTTGATTACAACAAGATACGGTATCCTGCGCTTTTTAAATTCATCAATAAGCTGCTTCTCGTCATCTGCCATTCCGATGCTGCCGTCAACAACAAGGATCGCGATATCGGTCTCGTCAAGAACTCTGATACTTCTCTCGATACGCTGGTTTCCGAGCGCTCCCTCATCGTCGATGCCGGGAGTGTCGATTATGATTACAGGACCTAAAGGCAGCAGTTCCATCGTCTTTCTGACAGGGTCCGTAGTTGTGCCTGCCACATCAGAAACTATGGAAAGCTCCTGAGATGTAAACCTGTTTACGAGGCTTGATTTGCCTGCATTTCGGCGCCCAAAAAATGCAATGTGTGTGCGTTCCATTGTATACCTCTCATTGATTTAGGATCGTACATTTTATTTAGCTTGTTTCATGTCTAAATATTTGATGTTGTCACCTCTGTCAGTGACGATCTCGTAGCCTATACTGCTTATTCTGTTCTTCAAGCAATTCATGCATTCCGCGGCTTCCTCACCGGTGCATATCTTGTTATCGTACAGAGCATATTTCTTTCTGACACCAACGGGTGATAAGTTCGGCATAACTACATTCGCGCCCGCCAAAATTCCAAGTTCTCTTCCCCTCGGATTTATCGTTCCAAGTGCTGTTGTCGCAGGCAAAAGAACTGTCGGAAGCATCAGTCTTATAACGCTTAACAGGAACAATGTGAGATTCAGATCTCCTGCTTTCTCGTCTGCGAAAACCGTATCCTTGTGCGGTATGAAGGGACCGATGCCGATCATCTCCGGATCAAGTTTCTTAAGGAACAACAGATCATCAGCGATGTTATCAACGGTCTGGTAAGGTGAACCTACCATAAATCCCGCACCTGTCTGGAAACCGATCTTCTTCAGGTTATAAAGACACTGCTGTCTGTTTTCTGCAGAAAGGTTTTCCGGATGGAGCTTTCTGTAGTGATCAAAGTCTGCTGTCTCATGCCTTAGAAGATATCTGTCTGCACCTGCATCGAAAAAGGCTTTGTAAGATTCATAACTCTTCTCACCAATCGAAAGCGTCACTGCGCAGTCAGGGTGTTCCTTCTTGATCGACTTTATGATGTCCACCATCATGTCGTCCGTGTAGAACATATCCTCGCCGCCCTGCAGGACTATAGTCCTGAAGCCTAAGCCGTATCCGTAGGAAGCGCATTCGACTATCTCTTCTTTGGATAATCTGTATCGCTCGGCATTCTTGTTTCCGCACCTGATACCGCAGTAGTAACAATCGTTCCTGCAGTAGTTCGTAAACTCGATAAGGCCTCTTACGTAGACTTTGTTTCCGTAGTGCTTTTGTGCAGTTTCGGAAGCTCTTTTCGCGAGATAGGACTGTATCTCAGAGTTACGGTTTTCGAGAAGCGTGATGATCTCATCACGGGTCAGATCGCCTGTGTCACAAAGTTTTTGGATTATGTCCTGGATTTCAGTCATTTTTAGCAAGTCTCGAATACGTTATCTTTGCCGATACGCCGTCGAGCATGCCGAGCTTGCCGGATACCGAACTGATCAAATTTTCGGGTGCGTCAACGACGACACTGATAATGGAGATATTCCTCTCTTTGTAAGGAATACCCATCCTTCCGACGACATAATCCCTGACTTCGTGGAGTATGTCATTAATCTGTGCAACTGAATCGGGATTTTCGACAATAATGCCGATAATAGCAACTCTCGTCTCCATTTGACCTCCTTTCACTCATTCGAGCAAACAAGGTTCTGAAGCAAATAAGTATGTAGATTTACTTAAAGCCTTCCGTGTCAGGACGAACCTTCCACATTCAGAACTGTTAAGGATAAGGTAACACCTCGCGAAAGCAAAAGCAATCAGCGTGACCTGTTATTCAAAAATAAGTCACGTTTCATAAGAATTATGGATTGTTTCCTGTAGCTGGGATGAATGACTGGTAACTGCTTTTGGCACATAAGGCCCGTTTGGGCGGCGGTTTTGACGGCTATAGCCGTTCATATAGCCGTCATTTTTGCTGTTTTGGGATGTTTGGGCGGTAGTTTGGGCGGCTATAGCCGTTTATTTTGCCGTCATTTTTGCTGTTTTGGGCCGTTTGGGCGGCGGTTTGGGCGGCTATAGCCGTTCATTTTGCCGCTCGAATTCAACATGGTTTAAAATCCAGGTTAAAAACCAGGCGCTGCCCGAAATTTTGCCTGGATTATAAAATACAACTTAAGAAACAGATTTCTTCTTGCCGACCATAACCCGCTTGGCGAGCTTAAGATAGATCTTCTGCCACCAGGGTCTTAAATGCTTGTCGGCTTCAACGAGCTTTTCCCTGATCGGGATGCTCTGGGGGCAGTGCTGCTCGCACTTTCCGCACTTAACGCACAAAGAAGCATCGGCGGGAGTCATGCGCAGAGCGACAGTCTGGAAATACTCCAAACGTCCGGAACTCTTATTCTCCGAATACATATGGTTGTAGCATGAGAATATGGCCGGGATATCAACGCCTTTGGGGCAAGGCATGCAGTATCTGCAGCCTGTGCAGTTGACCTTGGTGCTCTCAATGATGTAATTCCTGATCTTGGCGATGAAAGCCTTTTCCTCGTCGCCGAACTCTCCTGCCTTTACTTCTGATGCGATGCGGCAGTTTTCTTCGATCATTTCGATGGAATTCATGCCCGATAAAACACAAGTAATTTCAGGCTGGTTCCAGAGCCACCTGAAAGCCCACTCGGCAGGAGATCTGCCATGGCGCTCATTAGCGATCTCTTTCTTCGCTTTTTCAGGCAGGAGGTCTACTAACTTACCGCCTCTTAAAGGCTCCATGATGCACACCTTAACGCCCTTTTTTGCTGCGGCTTCAATGCCGGCACGTCCTGCCTGTGTGTGCTCATCCAGGTAATTGTACTGAACGAGGCTCAGCTCCCAGTCGTAATCGTTAAGGATGCTTAAATATGTCTTGGTATCGCCGTGGAAAGAAAAACCGATGTGTCTTATCTGGCCGCTCTTTTTTTTCTCTTCGATCCACTCTAAGATGCCCAGTTCTTTTAATTTTTCCCACTGGGCATAGTCTGTCATGTGATGCATCAGATAATAGTCGACATAGTCGGTCCTGAGGCGCTTAAGCTCCTCATCGAAATACTTGTCCAGGCCAGCCCTGTTCTTTATGAGATATTGAGGGAGCTTTGTAGCAAGATTGATCTTATCCCTTATGCCGTTTTTTTCGATGATGCGGCCGACGAGATCTTCGCTGCCGGGATAGATGTAGGCTGTATCAAAATAATTGACACCGAGTTCATATGCGCGCATAAATTCACGCTCGGATTTTTCAAAGTCCAGCGAATTGCCGTTTCTGGTAAATCTCATGCATCCGTAACCTAAGATCGATATACCGTTTCGTTGCTGCATATGAATCATCTCCCTTTTTTCTGAATTATATACTTAAAGGTGGGTCAAGCCTTGTAATATCTAAGGCATTTATGTCCATAAGCCCTACTGCATTTTGTAAATTTTCTGAAAACGGCATCTCGGCAATATTAAGGCATTCGGTAAATATTTATTGTATTTCGATAAAAATATGTTGCAATACAATCTCAGCTGGTGTATTATATCCTCAACCTCGCAAGGGTTAAAAGGAGATAATAAATAATGAAGAAAACGAGAATGGCAGCAGTTTTATTATGTGGAGCGATCCTCTTATCAGGCTGCGCCAATAAGAGGGATCTTAAAAAGCAGGGAAAATACCAGCTCCCTGAAGAAGCTCCCATGTACGATAGCTACTATGACAGTGATTTCGGTGAGATGACCATAGACTGGAATGGAAGACCCTATACACTGTTCGGCTGGAGAAGTGAGACGGTGCCGGAGGAATCGATTTCAGAATGCATCGGCTACGTTGATCACAACGAAGACAGGCGTATCTACCTCCTGTCGGATGACCCGGACCACAACTATCTTATGGTATCTAACTTAAACAGCATCAGAGGCGACTGGTGTTTTTACAGAGCGCAGAATACCGTGGGAAAAGACATCTTTACACCTGATTTCATCGAGTCAAACGGCTTTGGAATCTGGGGCTCTTCAGGCTGCCACAGTTCAGATAAAAAAGAGCCGGCAAAGATCGCTCTGAAGATAAATTGCGATGACATAAAATGCGTTAACTGTTATGTGATGGTAAATCATAAGGTCGCCCTGGGTCCTACTGCAAAACTTCCCTCAGGAAAGCTCATCAGGAAAGGCGATTTCGTCTATATGGAGATCAAAGAAGAGCAGCTCAGCGGCAAGATCCCTGAAGACGAGCCGTTCAGTATTGAAGTAACATTTAAAGTTGTTGATGCGAACGGCGATGAACAGGATGTATACGGATCTTTTACGCACGATATGATGTTCGGTTCTTATCTCTATTACCTGGAGATAAACAAGGAAGTTACATATTACCTGAACAACTGCATCTGAAAACGAGGTTAAGACAATGAACGGAGATCAGTATCACAGCATAAGAGAGTATAAGGCATTCGATTTCTTTCAAGGCTATCTTAAAGCCTCTCTTATCCTGGGTGCGATCATTACGGTTCCCGGTCTCCTCATGGTATATATCGCGGCATTTCTCGAAAAATCCGAAACCGCAGGATACAGTGCAGCCCTGGCATTTCTTTATCTGATCCTGGTCTTACTCGCGATGTTCTCCATCGTTCATTTCATAGGCGGCAAAGTCGCCAGAAAAAGAAAAGAAGCATATGATAGAGAAGTATGGGAAAGAGCGGAATACGAGCGCAGAAGAAACCAAACTTCATAAATCTGAAAGGAGATGACACCATGCACGATCTGACAAAAGAAGTCTGGGTTAATTACGATTACGAAAAATGGCTCACTCATTTCAGAGAAAATGACAAAGAGAGACTGCAGCTTGATTTTTCTGAAGAACCGGTCCTTACACCTGAACAGCGCAAGCTGATCTTCAAATCCATCAAGGCTTTCCAGATGGGCGAACACAGTGACGGTGTCTATCTTGCTGAGCTCGCCCAAAAGTTCGAAAAAGAATACAACGAACCATACTATGCAGAGACCATGAATCTTTTCATCAAGGAAGAGAATTTCCACTCTGCATATCTTGCATGGTATCTGAAGCATCACGATGAGCCTAAGGCAAAGAAAAACAAGCTCGACAAGACCTTCAGAAATCTCCGCCATGACGGGAAATTATTTACAGAGATCGCAGTCCTGGTTACAGCAGAAACCATTGCCCTGTCTTACTATTCGGCGTTAGGAAATGTTGCTGATCAGATAGGTTCAAAAGACCTCAGAGTTATCTGCAACCAGATGCTTCATGACGAGCTCCCGCACATAGTATTCCAGACATATACGCTCTCTCATTTCGGCAACAGGAAAGCATTCAGGCGTTTTGTTATGGGATGCACTACTACTGCAGTTTATCTGATGTACGGAAAGCTCCTTAAAGCAGGCGGTTATAACTACAAAAAGTTCCGCGGAGATAACTTCGCCTACTTAAAGCAGTCGTTTGAAATGATCGATAAAATGAGAGCTTCTGCTTAAGCGTTTCTCTGCAGATAAACGAATGTCAGTTCATCATCGATCTTCTGTTCTTTGAAGATCTTGTATCCTAATGATTCATAGAGCTTTATATTGTCTGCGCTCCTGGTGCTCGTAAAAAGCTCATATCTTGATTCGGGATAAAACTTCTCTATGGCTCTAAGCAGCATGCTGCCGTTTCCCTGGCGCCTGTAATCCGGATGCACCATCAGCTTGCCGATATAAGCAGTGCCCCTCTTTTCGAACGCTCTGACAGAACCTACGATAGTACCGTTATCCACCAACTTTAAGATGATGCCTTTATTAAATTCTTCTGTCAGTTCTTCCAGAGTTTCTTTTAGAGGCGGAATATCCTTGTTGCCGAATAGTGCCGCCTCGCTCTGGTATGCGAGATACTGGAGATCCAATATTTCCTTCAGATCTGATGCTTCAGCCTTGAGTATGTTCATAGCAGTATCCTCCCTTGATCCACAAAGCTATATTAGCACACAGATTCTATTGTTTTACATATCGCCGTAGCTGAACGTCGTCTCAGAACCATTGTAAATGTATGTGATGGTATTCTTTACCGTATCCATACTCTTGAAAAAAGCGGTGCCATAGTGCATATCTTTGAACCTCTCATCTGTTGCCGGGAACTTTTTCATGTCACACTCGTCAACCCAGGGCCAAAGATAATCAGGCTTGATCTCTTTTTCAAAATCCTTTGCACGTTCTGCTTCGGTCAGCATGAAATACTGGAGATTGAGCATGCCGTCGGGATAATCTCCGTAAAGCCCCCAGGTGGCATCGACATGATAACCCTGTCCGTTAATAAAAACATATGTCCACGAGTGAAAACCCGCAGTTCCGTCGCCTCCCATCGAAGTGGCTTCGACCCCGCACTGCATCAGAAGATAAGAATAAGCGCCTGCGATCTCACAGCAGATCCCGTTCTTCTTCATGAGGCAGGCGTAATCGCTGAAATCATCTATCCCCTGTCCGTCTAACGGATTGAAATCGTAGACGAAATTCTTACACATATAATCATATAAGCCCATGACTTTTTCAAAATCGGAATAATCAGAACGGATGGCTTCATTGAGCATTCTCTCGATCTCTTTTTCGAAGGCAGCGATCCTCTCTTTGAGCTTATCCTTATCCATCTTGTATTTGATCCTGCCCGTACCGTTTTCAAAGCCTTCGCCTGCTACAAAGGTACATACAGGCGGCAGGAAATTTCCTATGACCGCTTCATTTATACACCAGTCGTAAGCTTTCTTATCAGTGCACTCGAAAGTATCCGCGCCTTCATAGATCGCATCCATCAGGTTATAGAGCGACTGCCACATTTCTTCTGTTACATATTGCGAAAGGAGGTTTGTATGGACATGCCTTTGGAAAACGAACTTTTCAGCTTCAGCGGTCGTTTCTGTTACGGTTGTTTCCGTTTCTGTCGTCTCTACAGTTGTCTCACTTACAGACGTTTCTTCCGAAACTCCGCTGACGGGCCTGTTTACGCTGCATCCCGTGAAGAAAAGCACAGTTGCCAGCAAAGCACATACGATCCTGTTTTTCATATATTAATCCTCTTTGATCTGATTTAACCGGGTCATTCTAACAGCGTGATACATACAAACAGCATCAAAAACATTACTGCCTGAAAAATGCCTATATTTCCCCGGAATTACTGTTCTTCCATTCTCTTGTTGAGATAGAGTCTTGTATATGCCAGATCGTAGTCTGCGCCCATCTCATACATTACCTTGACAGCTTTTGAATCAAGAGGGATCTTCTCATCCAATTTGATGGAACTCTTTCTGTCCTTACCGGCATCAACGATGATCTGACCGTTAACATCGAGAGTGGCGATCAGAGGATATCTCACTACTATGCTTCCGCCGCTTAAAAGGCACTCGCCGCCCAGGCTCTGCGCTGAACCCCATGTGGTCGTGATCCCCATCATGGTGATATTGGGACACTGCGACAGGCGGTATGCCAGCATATCGCCCGAACTCGCGCACCCTGCATTTACGAGAACAACTACAGGGATATCAGAATATCTTCCGTCAGGCACAATAGTCCACGACCAGTGCTCACTCTTTTTGTAATTCTTTCCGTCATAGAAAGCACCATATGAGATCTGCTGCTCGTTTGCAAAAAGCGATACGATTTCTTCATAGACAACATCAATGCCGCCATCGTTGCCTCTGATATCCAGGATGAGCCTGTCCATGCCCTGGGCTTTTAGCCCTTCGATCCTTGATACCAGAAGTTCTTTTACTTCAGGATACTCATCAGCAAGTGCTGCAGGGATATCTTTCGCATCGTCAAAAGATTCTCTTGGAATGCAGATATATCCGCAATGATCATCCAACATAAAGGCATTTGCAAATTCGCTTGACCATTTTTCCGTAAGAGGATAGATTGCCGTATTGAACCTGCCTAAGTAGCTTCCGGTCTTATTTACCGAAACTTCCTTTTCAGCTCCCGATTCGTCAATGAATCTTACCTTTAACGTATCGCCGCCCTTTCCCGCAAGGAAGATCGGCTTTACCACATCCTCATTCTCAGCAATAGGATAAGCAATAGTATATATCGAAAACTGAACGCAACGGACTTCTGCTAGTGCTTCATCGATCGGAACCCCGTCCCATGCCGTAACGACTACGCCGTTTCTAATGCCCTTAGCATATGCATCAGTATTCTCATCAGCAAGGATCACAACAGTCTTTCCGTCGTCGGTCCTGATCATCGAAAATCCGTAATCGTTGCCTGCCATCTTTTCTGCAACTTTCCAACTCAGTTCCTCATTTGTGATCCTGAGCGAGAGGTGCCCGTCATGGAACTCATAGCAGAGATTCGCAACAGCTTCCGCAAAAGCTTCTTCATCCTTATTCTTCTCTGCTTCAGCAGCCATGGGGATATAAACTTCGCGCAGATGATCGAAATCGATCTCCTTATAATCTCTTAAGACATAATTCTTTTCGAGTTCATTTATAAGTCCTGCCATTGATTTCTTATACCCGGGATGGCTGAAATTTCCGAAATGATATGCGGAACCTATTGCCAGCACAAAAAATACTGACCACGCCAGGATAACACCCGTCAGGACCGCGCTGATAATGTGCGGCAAGACTTTTCTTTTGCCTCTTGAGATCCAGAGTGAGGCAGCCATATAAACAAGCGCAACTGCCAAATGTGGACCGTATCTTAGAAAGCCCGTGAGCTGAGCGCCTCTGGTAAAGTTAAAAAGATAAAAGACCGCGAAATTAATTAGCGGAATAAATGCTAATATTCTGAATATTTTCTTCTTATTCTTTTTGATCACCACTGTGGCAATTATCAGCACATAAAACCAAATGGCAGTAAATGCCATTAAGTATTTGGTCTGTATATCGACCAGACTTAAGAGTTCTAATATCTCACCGATGATGTCAAAAACGATTTCCAAATAATGTTCCTCCGCTTATGTCCAAAGCGTAGTAATGCACATAGGAGAGCAGTCTTCACTTTCCTCGAATCCTAAGCGCTTATAAAACTCTAAAGCCTTATCGTATGCAATAACGCAGATGCGCATATAATCCTTGTAATATTCCTTTACTCTGTTTACCAGTTCTTTGCCGATCGAAAGGCCCTGATATTCCGGATCTACTAAAAGATAATGAACATAAGCATTCATTATCCCGTCGTCCATTACAGAGATAAGGCCGACGAGCTTATCTCCGTCCCATGCAGAATAAACAGCATTGTAGTTTCTCATTGCAATAACGAGCTTATCCGGGAAATGTCCGGATGACCAGTCAACAGAGAGAAATAATCTCTCGAGTTCTTCTTTTGTGAATTCTTTCTGATCACTATAATCAATCACGTCTTACACCAATAACCTTTCGTCTATATCATTCCAGTTAACAGAAGATTTTATTCCTTTCATGCATGCGATGGATGCCATGCCGTGAACTATTGACCAGATCTTGATAAGTTCGATCTCCTGTTCTTCAAATGTCTTTTCCAAACCGTTTTCTTCAAGGTGTTTAAGATACATTCTTCTCAAAAGCAGGAAAGGCGGATAGTCATCTTTATATTCCCTGTTCATCTTGAGATGAGCATTGATATTCTGCTTGCCGAAGATGAATGCGAAATAATCAGGATTTGCACTGAAAAACTGTATATAGGTTCTTCCCATCGCGATGATAGCCTGGTCTGCTGTAGGCTTACCTTCAACTGCATTTAGTAGTTCTTCCATAAATCTGTCTGTTACAGAATTCTTGATTGCTTCCAATAACTCATCCTTATCCTTAAAGTGAGCATAAGGCGCAGCATGTGATACATTGCAGAGCGCAGCAACTTTTCTGAGTGAGAGATTCTCCTCACCGCTCTCATTTATGATCTTGATTCCGGCTTCGATAAGTGCCTGCCTAAGATTCCCGTGATGATAGCTGTCAGCCATTAACAGTTTTCTCCTTTATCGTTCTTAACACTTCACAAGTCACATCCGGATTCTCCCACAACGGACTGTGTGCAGCATCAGGTATTTTATAAAATTCTTTCTGCGGCGAATCTAATTTACTGCAATAATCCTCCACAAGTTTCCAAGGACAATTGTAATCGTATTCGCCGCTGATGAAGTATGAAGGCACATCAAGAGATGTAATGCTCTGCCTGTAATCAAACCCGTCGAGTTCATCTGCAAGTTTTGTCTTGCGGTACATCTTCATGCCTCTTACGTAATTGATCTTCTCAGTTAACGTATAGCAGCGGCATGTAATGATCGGCCAGGTTATACCTTCAAACTCACTTTTATTATATATGGTTCCTCCGCCTGCTTCATGCAGGAGATTAACATAAGTATACCAATCTTTACACTGTATGTTGCCACTGTCAAGATGATTAACAGCTGCCTCAAGTTTATTAATTTTTTTATTATCGTTTCTATTGGTAAAAACATCCTTCATGAAGTTATACATGACAGTATCGTTTTCTTCAGAATCTGTTACACACTGCGCCATACCTATATAAGCATAGTAATTCTCGGGATGCCTCTGAACTTCTCTTAAAGCTATATGTGTTCCTCCCGAAAATCCCATGATGAATATCTTATCCTGATCAAATCTCGTCTTGAGATATTCTGTTACTGCATATGTATCTTCAAGAAGATTATCAAGCGTGATGCTGCCAGTATCCGCCTTGCTGTTATATGCGATCCCCATATAGCGGTAATCCCAATAAACTACAGTAAACTCGTCTTCCAGATGCATATCCTCATACTTGTCAGTAAAGACATAATCATCTGTACCGGGGCCGCTGGAAACAAGAAGCAGAACAGGATTATCCGTATTCCTGCTGTTAATGAAGAACCCGTTCGGTGCTCCGTTGATATCCATTACAAACTTTTCCGAAAGGCTCTTCGGATCATCATATGTCCTTATCTTCCCCGGGCTCATCAATGCCCATACTATCAGAAGAAGTACAGGCACCAGAATAATACATAACGCTATGATCATAATCTTTTTTCTCACATGTTCTCCCCTATCTTTACACTGTCAACATAGATTATATGCGTGCTATCTTTACATTGTCAAGATTAGAGCATCTCGACCATATCCGGTTTTCCAGAAAAAAGTCCGACACAGTCGGAACTTTTCCGGAATTTTTGCCACCGCAACTTAAAATTCCAGATTTATGTCCGATATAGTCGGACTTTTTTCTGGTATTTTTTCCTGTTCACTGACATCACAAACAAAAAGCAGCCTCGCTCTCCGCTTGGCTGCTTTCTGCATCTATATCTTGGGGGTAGTATAAAGAGGGTTGTCGTTATCCTATAGTCTTACCGTCCTCGAGCCTTATGATACGTGTTCCGTATGATGCACACTTCTCTGAGTGTGTTACCTGAAGGATGGTAAGTCCCTTTTCCTTGTTGAGCTTTGAGAACAGTTCCATGATCTCCCTGCTAGACTGTGCATCAAGGTTGCCTGTAGGCTCGTCTGCGAGGATGATCTGCGGATTGCCTAATACTGCTCTTGCGATCGCAACTCTCTGCTGCTGGCCGCCTGACAATGTATTAGGCATGGCCTTTCTCTTATCGGTAAGTCCTGTGATCTCCAATATCTCATCAAGAGCAGGCTTTAATTCAGATTTCTTCTTTCCGTTGATCGTCTGAGGAAGGAGGATGTTATCCTGAACATTGAGATTCATTACGAGGTTATAGAACTGGAATACGAATCCCATATTCTTAAGTCTCAGATCAGACAGTTCCTTATCCTTTAAAGAACCTAAGTCTTTTCCGCAAATTGAGATATTACCTTCAAATGCACGGTCAAGGCCGCCGATGAGATAAAGCAATGTCGATTTACCTGAACCGGATGCGCCCATCAGTGATACGAATTCTCCTTCGTTAACCGTCATGTCAGCGCCGTTAAGGACATGGTTAATATTTTCGTTCTTACCGAATGTCTTGCTTACATTTTTCACTTCAATAATTGTGCTCATTTTATTATCCTCCATGTTATTACTCATATTTGATCTGCTCTGCAATCTTCATCTTCCTGAGGTTCCTGATCGGGAAGAGTACCGTTGCCGTAAATACGACACTCATGATCACGAAGAACAGAAGATTGTGCAAAGGATTAACATTAATATCCATAACTACAGTCTGTGCGCTTCCCATTGCTGTTTTAAGTACAAGTGTCAGGAAAGTTCCGACGAGAGTACCTGCAGCAGAAGCTGTTGTTGAAGTGATAAGAACTTCTTTCAAAAGAATGCCTGAGAGTCTGCTCTTGTTCATTGCTGTTGAGAGCATTACTGCGCACTCCTTCTTTCTTCCTTCGAAACCGATTAACTGGTTGGAGATCATACCGATAGCTGTCATGCCGAGGGCAACGATTATTATCGCCGTAACAACTGCAATCGTTTTCGAGTTGTTTTCGTTCAGGTTTTCAGCCTTCTCATCAAATGTTTCTACTGTATTGTAATTGCCCTTTGCATATGTCTCGAGCGTCTTTTTGATGGCTTCAGGATCTTCGCACTTGATCAGGATCTCGCCGGGAGTGTCACGGAACAGGAACTTATACTCTGCTTCACTTACAATGATCGCTTCGCCGCTGTATCCGTTGTTATTGCACTCAACGATATTGCTTACTTTGTATTCTCTTGTTACAGGGAATACGCTTTCCGGATTGATCGTGATCTTTATGGTATCGCCTGTTTTAATGCCTTTGCGGCTTGCAAAGCTCTTATCGAGGCAGACACAGCCTTCTTCGATCTTATCAGGAAGTCCTATAAAGCCTTCGTAATACTTGAAGCCTCCGTCCGGCATACCGAAGTAGTATCCGTAACCTTCCTTTGTTTCATCATTAACTGTGATCAACTTAAGTGCTGTATAAAGGTTCTCAGAATCGGTTACTCCGTCAAGATGTTCAATGTATGTATAGTATTTATTCTCTTTGGTTGTTTCCATTACGACATCGCAGTCATAAGGAACAACATTAATTGAATCTGTAAGGCCGCCTGTAAGCGCATAAACAACGATGCACATTGCAGCCGCTGTAGCACACAATACGCCGCTTCCGACAGTGCTCTTACGGGAAATAGCTTCAACTGATGCAAGAGACCAGGTGCTCTTTTCAAATTTGTCAGCGATCTTCTTCACACCTGTTGTAACGAGCTTCAAGATCCTCGGGAAGAGGAATGCGAGAGCTGCAACTGCAGCAACCAGGCAGATCGTTGCAAAGAAGATATTCTTTCTCAAAAAGAATGTCAGGACCGCAACTGCAAGGCAGATAAGGCCGAAGATCAATGTTGATCTGTTGAACTTATACTCTGTGTCTCTGTTATCGAAAATGATATCTCTGATAGATGTCTTGAGAGCCTTAAGTATTGCTCTTAAAGGAATAAGGCACTCGATAAGGACTGCACCTAAAATGACACCTATTACCAGTGCTGCCGAATAGCCGGGAAGCTCAAATTCAACTGCATTGCCGCTGGAATCTTCACCCATGAACATCAGGTTCAGGATAGGAAGTCTTATTAACGAATAAAGGATCGTTGCAGGTATGCTTCCAATGAGAGCATAAAGGACGTTTTCAAGAAGAAGGATCCTTCCTGTACGTGCAGTGCTCATACCAAGGCTTCTGAGCGTTCCGATATAAGACATTCTCTCGCTTACGATACGGTTGCAGATAGATGCCGTAACGAAGATAACGAGAAGGAATGTGACTGCGAACAGAAGGTAAAATACAGCCTTAAGCTCGTTGATCATATCCATGTCGGATTCGGTCAGGAAAAGATCTGCGATCTGTGCATCAGGGAATCTCTCCTCGAGCATCTTTTTAGCGTCACTGATCTTGCTGTCATCCTTAAGATCGATCATTGCGACATTTGCTTCTCTAAATCCGCATGAGAGCTTGTCGCTCGTATTGATATTTACGATAGCATCATTACCGTTGATAAGCGGATTCTTATTGTCTTCCGGCAGGATACCACCTATTGTAAGTTCAACCGGTTCAAGGGACCTGTCATGAACAATGATCTTATCACCGGCTTTGTATCCGAATTCTTCGGCGAACTTGCTTGTAATGTACATCTCATCGTCTTTAAGATCGATATGCTTGATGAACTTCATATCAACTGCTTCATCAACATCGATACCATAGATTGAAAGAGAATCTGTTGTTACATAGCAGTATTCTCCGTCGATATCCTTATAGAGCATTTCGTTGTTGCAGTTAATAGTCATCATATCGGCTTCCGGGAAACCGTCAGGGAGCTTTGAAAGATCGCTGCCGCCTGAAACGACCATAAAGTCAGCTCTTGAGATGCTGCCCATAAAAGCCGTAAGAACCTGCGTAATACTCTCGCTCAAATCAAAGCAGAGCAGAGCGCAAAGGCTGCAGACAAAGATTGCAAAGATTACGAGCAGCGTACGGAAAGGTTTTCCGAATATATTTTTAAGTGAGTTTTTCAATACAATATTCATTCTCTATTCCCCCATCAGTACCAGCGTGAGATCCTGTTTTCGGGCGCTATGTACATGCCGTCACCCTCTTTGACATCATAAGTCTCATAGAACTCTTTTATTGACGATAAGATCGCATTAACTCTTATATATGAAGGGCTGTGCGAATCATATGCGAGCTGGTTGATGATCGCATCGTCGGTACTCATCATGCACCAAATAGTTGCATAGCTTTCGAAAAGCTTGATCCTGTCTTCCTTGGTCTTGCAAAGCGATGTAATGCATTCAACTCCGCCAAGGTCAGCATAGTTCTCGCCTAAAGTCTGCTTACCGTCAACATGGTAAACACCGAACACCGTGAAATTATCTTCGAAATACTTTTTCGCCTTTTCATTTCTTTCAAGGAGTTTCTGCATATCTGAATCAGGGATCCAATTAGGATCGTATTCACCCTTTGAATTAAACTGGATGCAGTCGCTGTCAAAAGCATGTCCCATCTCATGTGCGATGACTGAACCCAGACCTCCGAGATTTGTGTAGAAATCTGCATCAACATCGAAGAACGGTTTATTTGTGATAGCTACCGTGATACAGATAGTATTACCTGAAGGATCGTAGCAGGCATTCATCATCTGCATCGGCATATCGCTCTCAGTCCTTGTAACAGGCTTCTGATCATTGAAATCATCGATCAGCCTCTGTGTCTTAAGCCTTGAAATGTTCAGCGTGAGCTCATAGTAGTTTTTACCGCAGATATTTGCATACTCGGCATTGTTATGTCTCTTTAAGCCTGTGCCTGTGATATAGACAATGTTTTCAAGTTTTTTGAGGAGCTCTGTCCTGGTTTCTTCACTGAGCCAGGAAGCATTTTTAATGATGTTTCTATATCCGCCCCTGATGTCATCGCACATTTTTCTTAATGCATCATCAGTTGCTTTTGAATAATAGCGTTCAACATAAATGGGATCGGTCTGATCAGGAAATGCTGTTCTGATCTCTTCTACCGCCTGTTCCTCTAAAGACTTGTAATTCCTGCCGACATAAGATTCCAGCTGCTGGTAATGCGGAGCAATATATCTCATGTACCGGCTGTAGATAATACCTAATTCCCATGCCTTAAGAGCATCAAGATTCTCTTCTACAAAGATCTTATTAAGAGCTGTGAGCTGCTTCTCATCATAAACATAATAATTATTTACAAGGGAAGTATCGATACCGATTGCCTTAAGATACTTTACAACATCGACATTGGTCATGACCTTGTTCATTTCATCAGCAGATAAGACCTTAACTTCCTTAAATGACATGATCTCTTCTGCGAGTGAGACATTGGTTGCAGCATAGAGATCCATTGCAATATAAGCTAAAGCTTTGCCGGTCTCACCTGCGGTCTCCTTATCACGGCCCCTTGTGGTAAGGACCATAACGACATCATCTTTAATGTCATTAACTGCATACTGGTCATCACGCATCTGTATAAATGTTGTCGAAAAAACGCTATCCACCTGTGTAAACTGAATTACTCTCTCAGTGGGCTTAAAAGGATTGATATCAGGACTGATGCCAAGGAGTCCCGTTGTGCCGTAATCTTTAGCGATTTTTGCATCGAGCATTAAAAACTCATCTACGCTCTTTGCATTATCGACAGCATCGATGATGTCCATGAGATCTTTCGGGATCGGCTCATTTTTAAAATCATAAGCGGTGAAATATTCGTAAGCAGTCTTGATCACGTCTTCTTCACTGCCTTTGGCATAGCCGCTTCCAGCTACGCAGTCCTTGATAACAGTCTTTACCTGTTCTTTCTGTAATGTGTCGTCGAAAGCGAGTTCATAACCCGATTCACCGTATTTGAACTTGGATTTGTCAAAATTATTCTGATTGATGAATCTGAAATAGTCGTCCTGAGCTCTCGCGGGTTCTAATTCCTTTACTGTAGTCTCGCTGGTTGTTACATCAGGAACCGTTACGGTACTGCACCCTGTCACAACAGGCATGACCATACAGGCGGCAAGAACAATAGCTGCAAGTTTCTTCATACTCTACTCCCCATTTCTTTGTATTGCACGATTATCATACAGAAACAACCTTAACATAGAACCTTGTTAACCTTAACCTAACCTTAAACTGTTCCTGTTCGATAATTTGCCAAAATAATGATCCTAACTATGAAAATACTCTTCCTGTGTATCGTTTATGTATCGATCTCTTAATTCTTTCTTAAATATATTCACTATAAATGAACCGGAGTTTTTACCGTGTTATAATGCAGGCATATCACCACGGAATGGAATAAGGAAAATGGCTAAAAGAGAAAAAAGATATCAACTGCCCAAAAACCTGATCGTATTGCCCCTTATCTTATATACGTTCGTGTTTTTGATGTTCCTCGGCATGAAGGAACTGTCGCTCGACCTGTTCTCGATCTATACAACTAACCTTAAGTTAAAAGACGAGATCGAGCTCACCACCAAATATAAAGACATGTACGACAGTTCAACTGACACGAGTATCGGGGAACTGTCTGCGCAGTTTGAGATGCCCGATAAGTCATCGCTGTACACAGTCTTTGTTGCCGATGCTGACGGTAAAAACTTTAAGGTCAAATATCCCGAAAACGGTAAGACTTCCGCCATACTCAAGATCATTGAGCCTGATGAAAACGGAGGCAAATATCTTTTCCTGCCTTCTTTTTCAGATACCGGCAAAATCCAGACTAAAAAAGTGGACTTCATTTACAGCATAGAAGATGACGTCTTTTTCTTTGCCGACAAGAGCAGTTCAGACCACATAAGGATCGATGACGATAAGATCACTCCGAACATTACTGCCCTCGATCTGAATTTTTACAATAAACTCGTTAAAGAAAAGGTCGTATATTTCGATTACTGGATCGCATATCAGGTAAAAGGCGGAAGCGAGGTCATCGGATTTAAGGCAAGCTTCCCCATGACCATAAGTGATTTTGCTTATCACTTCTTCTATAAGGTCGTTGCAAATGTCCTTGTTACCTTCGTTTTCATCCTCCTTGTATCCAACGTGATCAGGACTCATAAAAATAACAGGCGTATCAGAAAAGTTATCTTCAGAGACAATATAACCGTCGACAGGAACTGGTTCTGGTTTGCGATGAAGAGCAAGGAAATATTAAGGAAGAGACGCAAAGGCACGCAGTATGCGATCGTAAGCCTCATTTTCGTAAGATACAGAAATTACGTACTCTGCCATTCCGTCGACCAGGGCGAACAGACTTTAAGACTTGTATACCAGACCATCTGCGCATTCTTAGATAAGAAAGAGATCTGTTCCCATGGAACGATCAACAACTTCCAACTCCTCCTTAAGGCAGAGAGCGAAGAGCAGTTAAAAGCAAGGCTCGAGAAGATCATAAAGAGCCTTGAGGCTATTGGCGGCGATCACGATTTCAAGTTCCAGGCAGGCGTTCACATGATTGATCCGAAGGTCAGGAAGAATGCCGATATCGATCTGCTCTACAATAACGCATCAGCTGCCCGCACGACTCTTGAATATACAGAAGAATCCGGCATCGCTTTCTTCGGTGATAAACTGGTCGAAGATGAAAAATGGATCGACACGGTAACAGAACGCCAGAGAGACGCTGTCGAAAAGGAAGAATTCAAGGTTTACTACCAGCCTAAATACGATCCGAGGACCAACGAGCAGATGGGTGCAGAAGCCCTTATCCGCTGGAATTCCAAGGATATGGGATTCGTATCTCCGAGCAAGTTTATACCCATTTTCGAAAAGAGCGGCTTCATCACTGAGATCGACGACTATATGCTTACACATGTCGCAAGAGACCAGAAAAAGTGGCTCGATGAAAACAGGAAATGCGTACCCGTTTCAGTAAACGTATCACGTGCTCATTTTTCCGAGACCAATCTCGCAGAGCATATCAGGGATATCGTAGACAGAGAAGGCACACCTCATGAGCTGATCGAGATCGAGCTTACAGAGAGCGCATTCTTTGACGACCAGAAGCTCATGCTCACGACCATCAAGAAGTTCAAAGAATACGGGTTCCTCGTTTCCATGGACGACTTCGGTTCAGGCTATTCTTCACTCAATTCACTGAAGGATATGCCTCTTGATATCCTGAAACTCGATGCAGGTTTTTTCAGAGGCGAAAAGGACAATAAGAGGACTGAGATCGTTGTATCTGAAGCCCTCCACCTCGCGAAAAAGCTCAACATGACAACGGTTGCAGAAGGTGTAGAAGACAAATACCAGGTAGATTTCCTCGCTGCAGAAGGCTGCAGCATGATCCAAGGCTTCTACTACGCAGAGCCGATGCCCAAGGAAGAATACGAAGCGGTGATGGGCTTGCCTGCCAAGACTCCCGCTATTAATTCAGCACCCGCACAGCCTGAGGAACAGAAAGAGGACAAAGAAATGAACGAGCCTGAAATTAAGGCAAGACTTATAAATGAAAACGATGCACAGGCAGTATCCGACCTTATCCGCAAGACTATAAGCATTTCAAATAAGAAAGACTATCCTGAAGATATAATGGATCAGCTCATTGCGATTGAAACTCCCGAACATGTTTTAGAGAGGGCTTCATGGACGCACTTCTATGTTTTCGAGCTGTCAGGAAAAATAATTGCCTGCGGTGCGATCGGTCCTTACTGGGGCAAAGAAGATGAGAGTTCGCTTTTCACGATCTTTGTATCTCCCGAATATCAGGGAAAGGGCGTCGGACGCTTTGTCATAGACACTCTCGAAAAAGACGAATTCTTCACAAGAGCTAAGCGCATCGAGATCCCCGCTTCCATAACAGGCGTTCCTTTCTATCTCAAGATGGGCTACAACTACAAAGACGGCATTACCGAACCTGATGAAGAACATCTGATCAGATTGGAAAAGTTCAAGGATTAATGTAAAATATCTCTTATATTTACGGATAAGGGGTAAATAATCATGAAAAAGGTTTTTTCGACTATCTTAACGGTAGCGCTTTTACTTGCGCTGATTCCGGGCGTAACAAGCTGCAAGGTCATCAAAAAAGACTGGTATGTAGCAACTCTCGAGTATTACAGAGACGGTGTTAAGAACGGCTTCAAAGAGGAATACCAGAATCATCCTATCGGAAGAGATCTTAAGGACAAGAATAACCGCATCGGTTATCTTTTGATCGATCTTGACAAAGACGGCATTGACGAGCTCCTGATAGGAATAATCGATGATGCTCCAACAACCAAGATCACTAATGTTATTGTCTGCCATTCTTCTCTCGGACCTTACAGTCTCCTGAGCGCAGGAAACGGAACCTATTTCGGTCTTTGCTATGACGGTGTCATCTGCAGTGAAGAATATGGCGGCAAACTTAAATATTTGAAATGGAATCACAAAAAAGACGCCTTCGACGTAATCGAAGGCGATGGTAAGTTCCTTCCTATGAAGTGGGAATTGACTGAATTCTGATCCTTATACGGGCTTATTATGCCACTCGTACTCGGGATGCCTTGAATAGTATTCTTCTTTGACATCATACATTCTGGCATCTGCGATCTGCATTGCACGTCTGACATCATCATACTCGGTGCTGTGACAAGCTCCGACGGCATAATGCGCCCTGCCGGGACGCTCTGACATACTGATCAGCTGTTCTTTCAAACTGTCAAAATCATCTCTCATTGTTTCAGGTGTGATGATGAGGAATTCATCACCGCCTACACGGTAGATCTCAGCCTTGTCACTCTTAAGTTCTTTAAGTGTCGTTGCAACATCTTTAAGCAGATTATCGCCTGCCAGGTGTCCTTGTGTATCGTTGATGGTCTTAAGGCCGTTGACATCGATAAAGAATACACCGAAAGGCTTTACGATCTCATCTTCACCATTGACATCGTAACTGATCCTGTTGTTCATTGCATTACGGTTATAGACGCCGGTCAGAAGGTCAGTAGAACTCATGATCTTCATCTTCTTGACGTTCTGGTCATTTGCGATCTCGGCAGAAAGGATAAAAGCTGTAAGTCCAAGCGTTTCCTTGATCATCTGTGTCTTTTCGACCGGGAAGTTACCTGCCCAGATATATCCGATCGTCTTGTTAACAGATCTCAAAGGATAGATAACAATTGTATTAATGCCTGCATCTTTCAAAGAAGCGATCCATTCGGGAGCGATCTCGGCGGCATTATCCATGTCCCCTTCGCTCGTGATAATAAAACAATTACTCTTGTTGATAAGTCTCGGCCACGTCTCGATTACAGCGTAGAATTCTTCTGTAAGGAAAGATTCCATAGGCATCTGGTTCGGATCATCGCGGTCATAGTCTTCACAAAGGAGCCTGTAATCGCGCTTCTCATAGTCAGTCATGAGAACACTGCATCTCTGAGAACCGCACTGTCTTCTGATATCCTTAACAACTTCCTTCATTGATTCTTTGAAATCGTCTGTCTCACGGAGTTTCAAACATGTCTGGATAACATTGGTAGCAGTCTCAGGAGTAATATCCGTAAGCTTATCAACATTAGCTTTCTGATTCATCTCATAAGTGAACAGGATAAGTTTTCTGTCGGGATCATCAGACTTAAGAGGCAGATAGAATACCTCCATCCATGCGTTATATAACTCGATATCAAAATATGTATGAAGCGGTTTGCCACTGGAAGCGACTGTCTCCAGAAGGGATTCGAAGTTCGATGCCTTCATTATGTATCTGGTATAAGGGACATTCTGTTCAAACTCATCAAGAGACTTAACAACAGTCCTCTTGTAAGCTTCATTTCCATCAACGACCTTGTATCTGCTGTCACCCGATTCAACTTTGAGGTCAACAGCCAGGATACTTGCGACGCCCTGGAAACTTTCTAACAGATCTTTATAGTCCATTACCGAACCCTCATCCTAAAGAAAATTTAATTTTATTATACTCTCTAACTTTAAGTGTTCTATGATTTTGGAAGTAATTAAATAAATGTTCACCTTGTTAATAGTTTAATCAAAAAGCCTTTTGTTCAGCCTTCGAGCCACTGGTGCATTCCACATCCGAAGCTTTCATTCGGCCTGTCCACAAAACCGAACTTGTTATAAAAACTCTCTTTGCCTTTTGCTGCAAGGAGACTCACCATTACCCTGTAGCCGGGCTTTAGCGCTTCCTTTATCCTTGTCATCAGCATTTCCATTATTACCCTGCCAAGGCCCTGTCCCTGGTATTCGGGAACGACTATTACATCAGCTATGTAAACTACATATCCGCGGTCGCTTACGGCTCTGCCCAATGCTATCGGCTTACCGTCTTTTCTAAGACAAATGAGGATATATGTATTCTTGATTCCCTCTTTTGCCTGCTCTAAAGGGAACAGTCCCCAGCCGACCAGCTTTCTAAGCTCCATGTATTCTTCAGGAGTTATATTTCCGGTAATTTCAAAATCAGTCATGTAATACTCTTCTTAAAACAGATTCAGACGGATAACAGGAATGCCCTGCAAGGAGCTCCGTCAGCACCTCCGAGATTGATCGGAGCCGCATTAAGCAAGTATACACCATCTTCTACGGCATCGAGCCTTATTCCTTCGAGAAGAACGATCTCAGCACCCAACATAATAAGATGCACATCCATCGGAGCATCTTCGGGTCCTACAGTCTGGGATTCATTTCCGAATAAAAGGATCCTGCTGTCAGCGAAAACTTTTGCAGCCTCTTCTGTCATTGTCGCTTTGCCCTTAACAAGGATCCTGTTAACGCAGTCACATTCATTTTCAACAGAGGCAGCTCCTGCCTTTTTGATGATCCTCTTCGCATCCATTTCCGTAATGTCACCATCATGTGAAACTACGTAGCAATAACCGACAAATCTCTTCATGTCGATCTGGTCGATCGTCTTGCCGCCATCTATGAAATGATAAGGCGCATCAACATGCGTTCCGTTATGAGCGCACATATTAAAGGCAGTCAGATTGCAGACATTGCCGTTACTGATCTTCAAAAGTTCCTGTCTCTCCGGAGAAGGATCACCGGGATAAACCTGGCATCCGAATACTTCCTGTGAAATGTCGTAGATCTTCATTGATTTCTCCTTTGTTCTGCTGTGTAACATTGTTACTTTGCTTGAATCACAAGAGGTTTTAGCCTTCTCTTCTTCTTTTACCCTTTCAAGCAATTCCTTATTCTTTTCGAGGAGATCGTAGACCCCATCCTCCGATAAGACCCCTCTTTTGAGGTCATCCGGGAGCAGGCCTTCCTCATCTAATTTGAAATCATTTTTCCAGTCTTCGCTCGTGTAATAAGCTTCAAGCTTTTTTATATCGGACTGGATATCCTCGAATCTGGACATGTGCTTTTCAAGATCCTGCATGACCTTGGCAGCCTTGTCAAAGATCGCCTCCATAGCTTTTATCCGTTCTTGTGCCTTGTCAGTTTTCATGGATCACCTCAGGATAAGAATAAGCAGAACAACAAATGAAGCAAAACCTACGACCGCAAATATCAGCGGAGTATGGTAGTACTTTTTGTTGCTGCCAAGAACGTGTTCCGGCGCATCAGGAATGATCCTGATGGCGCTCCTGGAACCTACCTCAATAGTGCCGTTTGCAGATATATCAAAATTGTCATAGCAGGACTGATACTTCTGCCCGCCGTAATAGTACTCGAAAACAGGAGATGTCATAGGAATATAGTCAGGCAGATTTCCTTCAGTGCCGGTAGTCTGCGCCTCAAATGTCCTTGCATATCCGATGCAGTCAGCCTGGACCTCTTCAGAATATACACTCTTCGATGCCGTTTTATAGCCTATGGTCTTAACAAGCATCACTAAGAATATTACCAGTGACACTTCACAAAATATGGAGAGTGCAAAGATAACAGGAACATCCTTAGGGCATACGAAATTAAGCACGACCAGTCCTATTCCTCCGAGGATCCCTATAACGCCTTCTATCCTCTGGCAAAGAGCACTCTCGGCAAACCCCTCGAATTTTTTAGCACTGGTACCGGCCATTAAAAGCGAAGACACACCTAAGAGCACCATCACTGCGCCCAATATCCACGGCAGATACTCAAATCTCTGTAAGCACAGGCAGAAGATCGAACATAAGATACCGGCAAAGAAAGCTACACCGATGATTATTCCGGGAACAGGATTTTGAGGCTCACCGTCAACCGTTTTGGAATATCCGGCAAACCAGCTTTTCGGGTGAGCAAGCATCTCCTGCTGATAGGCCTTGAAATGCTCATAACTAGCCTCTGACCCATCTTTGCTCAGGATCATCTCGGTACTGAAATAGTATTTTTTGTCTTCAGGAGCGTATCTCACCCAACGGTCTCCTTTTCGTTCATCCTCTTAAAATAATAACATTTTTTTGATTAAATTGAGAAGATGACGCCCGCAAGTGGTGACATCACTATCATTATGCACGAAAAGCAAAATGAATTTACGGACATAAGAGTAGCGCGCTGCCCGGCCGGAACCATCTGATTTAAAGCCATATCAGACCTTATCTGGATCAGGTCATCTGCAAAGGCAGTAACGAATCCTCCCAAAGTCATCAGGTACCATATGCCCGTAAACTCGCTTAGAAGGCCCGTCAGAGCCAGAGCGATACAGACGATGAATAATTTCCCTAATGTGGTCTTCTTCACCTTGCGCGCAGCAAGAGCGCCTAATATGCCGCCCAAAGACATGATGAAGAGCAAGGGTCCCAAAGTCCAGTCGGGAATTCCCGTCATCGGAAGCTTGGCCTGAAGGAAGAACAGCAACAAAACGTCAATGCCGCCCACGAGCGCATTCCTGAAGATAAGTCCTGCAACTTTCTTATTGCCTTTAAGGAAGCTGAAGCTGCCCTTGTAAACGTCCTTTATACGCTTGCTCAAAGAATCTCCTGCTTTCTTTAAGATGACCTTGTTTTCTTTAAGGAAAAGAAGGCAGATGAGATTTACCAAAGATATTCCGACAGATAAGATATGCGCATTCCTGTTGCCCATAATTACCGCGGCTCCGGCAAAGAGGGTCGCGAGGCCGTTTGAGATCCTGTAGATCATCGTCTGGTTCGAAATATATTTGTCGTACTTGTTCTCCTGACCTTCTTCGAGCAAAGAATCGTAAGCTATCGCGCTGTCGCTTCCCGATATGAAGTTATAAGACAGTGCAGAAAAACCGACTGAAACGCATACCGCCGCAAAGCCGGGAACAAAGCCTCTTACTACAGCTGAAAACATCGTCATGATACAGCTTACGATAAGACTCTTCTTGCGTCCGAAGACATCGGCGAACATACCTGACGGGATCTCGGCCATCAGGCTTACTATGTGAAATACTGTCTCCGCAAAGCCGACCTGAATCAGCGAATAGCCGTCAGATACCAGGAGTAAGACCCAGGCAGCTCCGGCGATGGAACTGTTGAACAGGAAGTTTGATATATAGAGCAGACCAAGCTGCTTTTTGATATTAAGTTTTGAATTAGACATAAATAAAAAATCTCCTTTTATTCTTCGTAAGAACAAAGGAGAAGCATCTGTTTTTAGAATGAATTTAAGGTGTTATTTCCTACAAACAGGCAGACTTCTCCCATAGGACACCTTGATGGAACCAAACATAAGATGAATGTTGGGTGTTATCCAATGCATATGAGATCTGCCTTTCTTTAAGATTTAGTCAGGTGAAATATATCACATCGTTTTTTTGCTGACAAGATATACATTCCAAACTATGTGCTATCGCAAACGGCGAAAAAAAAACCATTTGCGATAGAAAAACGGCATTTTTCTATCGCAAAGCCCTCAAAAATTGCCATTTACGATAGTCAGAGGAATTCTTACCAGTTCTTCTCCATATGCTCGGCGAGCCTGTCGCCTTCATAGCGGAATTTCATAGTAAAGAATCCGGAATCTTTCATTGAGCCGAAAAGGTAATCGAACATGATCTTGTCGCCTTCCCAGACAGGGAGATCATTGATCTCTTTTAAGGGTACCCAGCAAAGCTCACCCTCGTCGCAGGACCTCTCAGGAAGCTCAAAATCATCGGCAACCGTTGCCGTGAAAGTATGCATATATTCAGTCGGATATTCAGATGAAATGAATGTGATAAGTCCTCTGTAGGAAAAGTTTTCGAGATCGCCTTCAGTGATGGCTGCTTCTTCATAGAGCTCTCTTAATACGCACTCTTCGGCTGTCTCGTCAGATTCAAAATGTCCGCCTATTCCCAGGTACTTATCAAGGTTCATATCGCCTTTTCTGGTCTTGCGGATAAAGAGGCACTTATCGCCCCTCGTGATATAGATCAATGTTGTGAGATTATCTACGCGCATGGCAGAATTATAACTTAAAATTCTGCTTTGGTCTCGCCGTAATCGACAGTATATTCGCCTTCTGCAAGAGCGATATTGAAGTTAACGCGGTAGATGATGTAAGAAGATACATCGAGTTTCAATGTCTCTGCAAGTGCGCACCACTTGTCTGCAATGTTAACAAGAAAGCTCTCGCGGTGCATGGGCGGGATTGGTGTCAGAGGGAACATGTGCTTGGAAATGATGTCCTTTTCGAGGTCGTTCAGGCCGAAATCCCTTTCAGCATTTCTCCTGGCAACGCCCGGATGTGTAAAACCGTGGATCCTTCTGCCCTTTACAGCCTTGTCATGCCAGTCGTAAAGGAAATAGTCGTGAAGGAGCGCGCCTCTTACAAGGCTGTCCTTATCGATCTCGATCTTGAGGGTTCTCTCGAGGAAATGTGCCATCAGGAGACTGTATTTTGCAACTGCTACGCAGTGCTCGAAAACAGTAGTCTCACCGTGCTGTGTAAATGTCTTTAATACCTGCGCTTCAGGACTTAAGATAATATCCTTGCCGCGAGTGAATAATTCCTTCGCCAGTTTATATTCAGTTATGCGTTTTGCAAAATGTAATGCCAATCTATACCTCTTATTCTTTGACAATGTCAAAGATGAATTTTTACACCTTGATAAGTATAACGCAAAGGGTCAATTATTACCCTATAGAATTCGTTACAATTTAAGGTCACTATGTGCGATAAAGTGTGGCAATTTATGGAATTGATAAAGAGGCCGTTAAGACCTCAAACAGAGTTTAGGATTAGACGGTTTTTTACTTAAAATACGACTTCGAGATCTTAAGATTCCACCAGATCTTCCAGGTGTCAGTGAACATCTTCCAGACGTCCTTGAACTTGATCCTGCCGAAAGACTGTCCCCTCGTAAAATTGAGCTCTACAGGCATCTCAATAAGCTTTGCCTTATTCTTGGAAGCAAGAGCTAAAAGCTCGATGTCAAAAGCGTAGCCGTCGATGCGTCTTAACGGAGCGATCTCCCTTATTATGGAGCCTCTGTAAAGCTTAAGGCCGGTCTGTGTATCGTGGCACTTAAGGCCGAACAGGACTTTGAGCATTATGTAGTAGCAGATGGAAAATACTTTGCGCGCGAAAGGATATTCAAGCTTGGAATCTTTATGCATCTTGGAACCGATCACGATGTCGGCACCTGTGGAATTCATCTTCTCAACATACATCTTGATGAAATCCGGTGAGAGATCCAGATCGGCATCAATAAAGCCAACGATGTCACCCTTGCTGTTGACAGCGCCCCAGGATACGGCTCCGCCCTTGCCGCGGTTTTTATCGTAACCGAAATCTTTAATCGAGGGATTGTCAGCTGCAGCCCGGGCTGCCTCGGCACCTGTGTTGTCGCTGCTGCCGTCGTTGACTGCAATGATCTCATAGTCTGAAGTAAACGCCTTAAGCGCTTTATCTATTGTCATGAGATTATCGTAGATGTGTTCGCCTTCGTTATAGGCAGGCACGACGATGCTGAGCATAATAAACCTTCGCTATTCCTAAAATACGCGATATTTTAACACATCAGAAGCGTCCGCCGCCACCACCGGAGAATCCGCCTCCGCCACCGCCGGAGAATCCGCCTCCGCCGCCACCGGAGAATCCGCCACCGCCGCTGCTCGAAGATTCGTGGTGGATCACTTTCTTTTTGAGGAAAGAATCGGTCTTATCAACGACATTGGCACCCGGCTGTGAATATGTGCCGATGAACGGAACCTTATCGAGTCTTCTCTTAGGTGCTGCAATATTTGTTCCAAGAACGGACAATCCGAGAGGCACAAAGATCGTAAAGAAGACAATTGCACCGTAGCTCTGATAAGAATAATTATCCAGTTCCTTGGTGATGCCCTCTACTGCCGTTCCGTATTCTCCGCTTCCGAGTTCGTCCAGATGCTTTCTGAACAGGTTCATGCACTCATCGTCAGATACTGCGAAATGTGCTGTTCCGTATGTATAGAGCCAGAAGAATCTTCCGCCCTGGTAATCGAGTGTTATATCGATGAGAATGCAGACGCCGGAGTTGTTCTGAAGAGGAACTGTCTTAACACTCTTCATGTAGTAATCTTCGGCAAATCTCTTCTCGTCAGCATCAGAATTGGAATATTTACTGCCTTTATCCTTTGTGGTTACGATAACAACATTGATGTCTTTTTCCTTGGAGAGCTTTTTCGCTGCATCTTCGATGTTATCGAACTCTTCACTCGTGAAAAGACCGGCATCATCTACGACCTTGACTCTCTTTTTAGGTGACAGGTTCATAAAGACATAGAAAACGATGCCTGCAATGATGATGCAGATAAGCGCAATGCCTACACCGATTGAAGCTCCGTTAAGCTCGGACAATACCGAGAGCTTGGGGCCCTTTCCCTGATCCTGATTCAGTTCGTTATATTCAACGTTTTCGCTCATCCCCAGAACCCCCTCATGATGATACCCAAGATAAATCTTGTGATAACGGCCAGAATAGCAAGAATGATGAAGAAGACCATGACCTTCTTCGCAGGGCTTACAGGAAGCTGTCCTGCAACTTCGCCTGTCTGTCCGTTCATTGCAAAGTAGTAATACTTGTTGCGGTATTTGTAAGACAGGAACCACACAGGGAGCAATGCATAGTTTGCTTCCATCGTATCTATCCTGCTCAAGTTCTTGACGATATGGAATCTGTCGAAAGTGCCCTTCAAAGAACCCTTGAGGGCTTTGTCGATTCCGTCCAGACCTCGCTTTGTCGCACGGGCAGCGAGATCTTGAGGAGACTGGTCGTATCTGTCGGCATAAAAGCCCGGAAGATATCTGTAATCGTATGGAATAAGAGCATTAAAATCGAAAGGTTCGATCGCTTCCATCAAAAGGTCATCGATCCTGGTCTCACCGTCAAGCGGAACATTCTCCCACTTGAGCTTTCCTTTTCTCTCAAAGTTAAATGTCTCGATGATCTCATCATCGCCTCTGTAATGGATCTTATCGCCGGTACCGCTTGCATCTACAGTAGCGTTGATATTAAAGAGCCAGAACGGAACATAAAGACCTGACATCTTCTCGACGTTCTTCTTTGAAACGAATCCGAAAGGCGTCCACTTACCTTTTCCTGCCCACTTGATGAAGGCTTCTTCAGCAGCCTTTCTCGAGTACTTGAAAGGTATCATGTACTGAGGCTGGAACTTCTCTGTAAGTCTCTTTCCTACGAGTGCGGGAGATCCGCAGAATGTACAGAAAGTTGCAGCAGTATGAGAATCGGTAACGATCTTTGCGCCGCATGCGTTGCAGACAAATTCAGTCTGCTCGGGTTCGGCCTGAGGCTGTCCTTCGGCTGCCTGGGCCTGCTCATATTCCTTCGCAGGATCTGTCGGCTCAGCAGGCTTTGTTTCAAGTTCGCCTACGGTAATGTCGTTAAGAGTTGCAGGATCAAAAGAAGCTCCGCAACTGGGACACTCAAGTTTCTGAGTATCAGCATTAAGTGTGAGATTGGACCCGCAATTCGGGCATTTGATCGTATCAGCCATGCTATTATCCCTCCTAAAACAAAATTATATCATAAATTGTTTAGGTAATATCAGATTTCAGTCTCCAACAAGGCTTTAAGGGTCTTAATGTGACTCTTGACCGAATGAGGATAATCTGTCTCCTTAAACTCTACACCCTTGCGTCCGCAAATAGTCTTTACGAAAGAATCAGCGAGTTTGGGATTTTTAAGAAGAACAGGACCTATGAGACTTATACCAAGAAGATTATTCTTTCTGGCACCGTCTTTTTTCATCGGAACAGTTCCAATGACCTTCATGACATCGAAAACGAGATCTTCTTCCAGATCAGGAACACCTGCTCTGTTAACGAAGCCGACATAACGTTCAGCCGAATCTTTTTCTTCGAGGATCACATCGCCTGTGTAACGCTTTTCGAGCTGCTCCTTGAACGTAAATCCAAAGAGTCCCAAGCCCTCAATAAAGCTGCCGTCAGCAGCAGTAATGCCCTTGCCTAAAATGTCATAGCTGTTGCCTGTAAAAAGCATCGGAACGCCGTCTTCAACGGCCTTAAAGAGTCCGTCTTTAAACTGCGCCATGTGCTTCGCCGCAAGATTCCTGTTAGATTCAAAACCGGAACCCATATAAACAAAGTCAGCGTTCTCAAAATCGATCTTGCTGTCTGTGATCGTGCGCTTTGTGATCTCAACTTCAAAGCCCTGGTCTTCCAGTCTTTTCTTCATGATCCTGACATTGCCGTTATCGCCGTAAAGGCTCATAAAATCGGGATACAAGTAAAGGATATTCACGTTCATGCGAGCTCCCTCCTTGTTACGATCGATAAGATCTTTTCTTTGTCAGAGAAGCATGTGATCACGTATAAGAATGAATCGAGATTATGCGCGCAGTATTCGGCCGCATCGGGCACCTGCTCAAAGATCTCGATCTTGCTCTCGTCTGCGCCAGCGAGTTCAAACCTTACAGCGAGGTCATCGCAGTACTGTCCGGCGAGGATTATCTTGTCAATATTAGCGCCCTTGAGCTTCTCGAAATTGATATCCCAGAGCCAGCTCGAATCGGATGTGTAATACTTTCGGCTTATCGCATCAACAATGAACATAACGCTCTTCTTGCGGTTATCTGAAACGACTACATCGATCGAGCGGTCGTAAGAAACGGAATTCTCGTGCTTTGAGAGAAGGAGTCTGCCGTCCAATTTTCCTAAAGTGAAGTCTGAAATACGGCCTGACTTCAAGATATATCCGCCCAAAGATTCTGCTGCAGCTTCAGGCTTGATACCTGCCGTGACAGAAGCCGTGAAAGCCGCAAGGATGTTATAGCAGTGATAGATTCCGGTAAAGAAAACAGGAATATCGTATCTGCCGTCGATCGTGATCTTTGCCTTGCCGTTTTCTTCTTTTGTGGAAGTAAGCGTGTGGTCTGTATCGTGTCTTTCAAATCCGCATGAAGAACACTTGAACTTGCCGATGTGATTGTAATGGTAATACTCATATTCCATCGGAGCCTTGCAGACAGGGCAGTACTTTCCGTCGTTATAGATTCCGTCATTTTCCAGCTTATCCGTAGGGAGCTTGTCGGCGCCAAAATAGATAGTGCCTTCCCTGCCCTTGCCAAAGCTCGATACGAGCGGATCGTCGGCATTGAGGATCAATGTCATGTCATCGTACACTGCCTGGCTGATAACGCTCTTGATGAACTCAGGATGTCCGTTTCTGGTCATCTGGTCCCTGTAGAGGTTATTTATAACGAAATATTTCGGATGGAAATATTTGAAAATATGTCTTGAATATCTCTCGTCTGCCTCAAGAAGGATAACGTCGCTCTTAACCTTGCCCGACATCGTGGAATCGCCGATAAGGAATGTCGCCACGCCTTCGATCTGGTTGGAACCTTCTTTGTTATATGCGACATTAAGCCCATTGCTCTTTAACACATGGGCGATCATCTCAACTGTCGAAGTCTTTCCGTTAGAGCCTGTAACGGCAATGGAAGTCTCCGGAAGTTTAAGGTGCGATAAGATGTCCGGGCAGATCTTCAGGGCATACTTACCAGGCAAGCTCGAACCGCGTCCGAAAAGCTTTGCGAGGCACCTTACTATCTTGCAGACAAGAATTGCTGTAAATACTCTGATCTTCATAGCTTTGCAATTATATCACGAGGGAACCTGACTTTTAATAATTTTATTAATAACCGCAAATTCGCCTATTTTCAGTTTGCGGCAGTTTTAGTTTTCGAACACTTTTTCACAGGGGTGTTTACATTCTCCGAATGTGGTATATAATTGCCACATGACTAATTTTGCATTTACATGGCGTGACTTTTCATTTTTTGCCTTTACGAATAGGGGTAATTAGTTCACTGCATGTAAATAAATAACTTGATTTACGTATATTATAGGGCCCCGCAGTGAACAAGACTGTGGGGCTTTTAATTTGTCAGGAGGAAAGAAACATGACACAGAAACAGGCCGGAAAACGAATTGAAGAGATCGATGAACAGATCAAGGAGCTCTTCAAGGAACGATTGGAAGCGAGCAAGATGGCAAACGAGACGTTGACGAAGTCTGAGATCGCTCTTAAGAGCAGACGCTATGAGAGAAGCTATCTTGCAGGACTTGAGACATCAGATCAGCTTATTGATAACTACGAGCGCGTTCTTTTCTCCACAATGTTTAACTTAAGCCACTCCTACAGGAATACCGAGTATGGAACAAGGACCGAGCTCGCAGACCAGATCAAAAAGGCCCTCGAGACCACTCCCATGGAACTTCCCAAAGCACCTATGGTAGCCTGCCAGGGTATTGAAGGCGCTTACTCACAGATCGCCACAGACAAGATCTTCCATCACGCAAACATCATGTATTTCAGAACTTTCGACGGCGTTTTCCAGGCAGTTGAATCCGGTCTTTGCAAGTTCGGCATCCTCCCTATCGAAAACAGTTCATTCGGTTCAGTCACACAGGTCTATGACCTCATGGTCGACCACAAATTCCATATCGTAAAAGACTACAAATTAAGGATCAGCCACAAGCTCCTCGCAAATCACGGAACAAGGTTTGACGATATCCGCGAGGTTTACTCTCATAACCAGGCAATAGGCCAGTGCAGCCAGTTCCTCAAAGAGCATCCGGATATCAAGGTAAACATCGTTGAAAACACTGCAGTTGCAGCAAAGAGCGTTGCTGACTCCGGACGCAAGGACGTTGCTGCGATCTCATCTTCAGACTGCCAGCAGCTTTATGGCTTGGAAGCTGTAAGAGACGATATCCAGAACACAGACAACAACTACACAAGATTCATCTGCATCACAAAAGAGCTCATGATCTTCCCAGGTGCATCCAAGACTTCAGTAATGCTCGCTCTGGGCCACACACCGGGCGCACTTGCAGATACACTTGCCAAGTTCTCTTCACTGGGTCTGAACCTTACGAAGATCGAATCACGTCCTATCGCGGGAAAGGATTTCGAATTCATGTTCTATCTTGATTTCGAAGCTTCAGTTTATTCAGAAGAAGTCATTGCCCTCCTTTGCGAGCTCGACGCTGAGCCTACTGAATTCGCTTATCTCGGAACGTATATCTGAATTAACAAATGAGTCTGGTTTTGTGATCCCCTGAAGTTGGACAAACTTTGGGGGTTCACTTTAGTTTTTACACCAGATTTATATATTTCGAAAATGGTGTAAAAACAGCCGCGTTTTTTACACCAGATTTATATATTTCGAAAGTGGTGTAAAAAAGGCCCGGTTTTTTACACCAAAACCTTTTTACTTTAAAAACGGTGTAAAACCATTAAGGAAATTCAAAAAACAGACGGTGCCTCTTACGAGACACCGTCTTTTTGTTCTACATTTTTCAATAGATCAATGATTCATTTGGGTTAAGATTCCGATGACTACGACACTCGTTGCGATTATGTAGTAGAGCAGCCATACTGCCCAGAAGATCGTAAATCCGATGCCGGAGTAACGGGCTCCTCTGCTGAGTGCCGAACTTATCTTGATCTTGACAGTGTGCATGCCGCCGCGCGACAGATAATCGAGGAGGGCTGCCCTGTTCTTGGTTGCCATGTTGATCGCAATGATGCTGCCGACAGGAAGACTGCTAATTGCTCCTGCAACAATTGCCTTTGTGAGGAAATCATTTGAAACTTCAGCATAGTTAGGATCAACGGGCTGCTGTTGCTGAACAGGGGCCTGATAAGCTGTCTGCTGATACTGCTGCTGAGCATACTGCTGTTGCTGCTGAGCATACTGCTGTTGCTGCTGTATCACCTGCTGCGTAGCCATTTGCTGTTGCTGCTGGTTCATCTGATCCAGCGAATTCTGCATAAGATTGTTGTTTTCCATAGTGTTACTCCTTATTCCATAAAGTTTACTATTACAACAATCAGATTATACCACGAACCTCACTTTTCTGTTGTGACAACTGGAACTTATCGAAGAGCTTCACATACATAAGCGGTACTGCTCCGACGATCGCCGC
The DNA here is from genome assembly GCA_003149065.1 of Ruminococcaceae bacterium R-25. Taxonomy (NCBI): domain Bacteria; kingdom Bacillati; phylum Bacillota; class Clostridia; order Eubacteriales; family Oscillospiraceae; species Ruminococcaceae bacterium R-25. The sequence goes on along the minus strand of QGFZ01000002.1, from coordinate 760,538 downwards.
ACTTGCCTGAATACCGTTAGGTATTACTGAACCCAATGCCGCTTCAACGCCATACATAAAAGGCAGTGATTCAAACGCAAAATAGCCTGCGATCATGATGAGTTCCGTTACCAATGAAACGGAGAGCTTTCTTACCAGATGTGTCTTTCCTTCTGCATTTCTCTTAAGAAGCACACCTGCAACAAGACCCATGATTCCTTTGATAAGGAACGTTGCAACTGCATACTGCGGATAACCTGCAAGAAGGTCTGCCAATGTAGAGCCGATCGCTGCCGGGAAAAAGGCCAGAGGGCCTAAGATATATGAGCTTACGAGTATCATGAGGTCACCTAGATTGATGTGCCCGATCGCGGTCGGGATGTGAAGTTCCGTGCCGATAAATACCAGTGCTGCAAGCACGCCTGCGTATGCGATTTTCTTCAAGTTGTTTCTGTTGTTTTCTTTACTGCTCATTGTCATGTCCTTTCTTATCAAAAACGGGAGCTCTTTATAAAAACTCCCGTCGATAACCTGATTTAGATTTTTAGATCAAGATGGCATTCAACAGATGCCGGTCATTCGCGGGAGAGTGACTTCAAAACAGCACATGGTATGCATCGTAGTTGTAGTAATGCTATTCATATTCGCTTCTCCTTCCGCTTGATTGCGACAAATCTAACACGTATTACCTGCTATGTCAATAGGTTTATTTTCGATTCCTTATAACTATTCTGAATAGAGTTTAATTACTGTCCTTCGGGATAGATGACAGGAAGTGTGGGAAGCTCTGTAGATACAGTCTGCTCGGGCATTTCGGATACAGGAATGATCGTGCCGTCAGGGTTGAGCGACACAGGGATTCCGGAGCCGTCGACCAGGGCCTTTGCGAGGTCCTTTACCGATTCGATCTTTCTCTCGAAAAGCATTGCTCCCATGGGATTGTCATTATAGTAGTGAATGTCGGAACCTGCAGTCATGGGGAGTCCTAACTTCTTGCAGTATTCATATCCGAGCGCATTCATATTGGGTTTGTTTGCAGCGTTATAAACCTCAACGCCATCACAGGCTGTCGGTGCGAGCTTGATGTCTTCAAGATAATCTCTTTCTCTGTAAGGGTGTGCCTGGATCATGACGCCGCCAGCCTTGTGAACGGCTTCAAGGAGCTCATGCCTTGTCATGTTCATGATGCATTCGTTATCAAGTAGCCACTGCTTATCAACGCCGTAAATGAGATATTCGTCTTTCCAGAAATTGAATTCGATGCCGAACATTACATTGAAATCCTTGCCCTCAGCGGCCTTTAAAGCACGCTCGTAGCCGGAGCAGTAAATCTCAACTCTTTCCTTCCAGGAAAGATTTTCGGGAACGCAAGTGTTGCCGTTGAAGAAATGATCCGTAACGACCATTCCGGCATAACCTTTTTCCATCATGTAAGGAATGTAATCTTCACCGTGCACTTTGCCGCATGCACTTGCCTCACATGTATGAAGATGCGTCTCGTATAAATAGCCCATTAAAATACCTGATTTCTAATCTGATTTTTACTGCAAAATGATAATACTAGGGAGCAGCCAAATCAAGGTTGAGGGGTTCCTGCCTGATTCAAAAATCGGATATCAGTTATTTTCTTTATCCTTAAATACTCTGGATCCTGTCGCGCCCTTCTGGCCCTGATACTTGCCGTCGTAGGGATTCAATGCATGATCGTCCATCTTCGCGAAAACAAGCTGGCCGACTCTTCTTCCCGCCTTAAGTTCGATCGCACATCTGTTGGCGTTATAAAGCTCCAACGTGATCTCGCCCTTGAAGCCCGGATCAACCCAGCTGGCGTTCTGGATAAAGAGGCCCATTCTGCCCAAAGAGCTTCTGCCTTCAACGAATGCAGTAAGGTTATCGGGGAGCTCGAAATATTCCATCGTCGTGGCGAGCACGAACTGGCCCGGCATGATGAGGAATGTGTCAGTTGTGATCGTCTTATACTTGATCTCATTTTCGAGAGTGATAACGCTGGAAGGCGTATCATCAACAATACTGAAGGTATTTCCAAGGCGTATATCGACGCTTGCAGGCTGGATCTGTTCAGGTGTAACAGGCTCTATAGTAAGAGTCTTTTCTTCGAGCATCTTAAGTATTGTCTTGTCGGATAAGATCATAAAAACAAGTCCCCGTTTCTGGTGTGATGAAAACCATTATAACCATAAAACGGGGAATCTTATGTGTCATTTTTGAAGGCTGATAAACTGCCTTAGAATGTTCAGCCTTTTAGCAGCGCTCCGATATCTGTGACGCTGAATTTTCTGATCTTCTCGTATTTCGAGAGATCCTCATTGACTCTGTCGATAACGGCCTGCCAGTCATCGTTGACGAAGGACTTATCCTTTACGAAGATATCGCAGGTAAGAAGATCATCTCTGATATAAGCCTTAACGGATGCGATCCTCGGATCTGCTTCCTTGACCTTATCAGCGATACGCTTGGAAGAAACATTTTCGCCGTTTAAGAGAACGAGCATCGTGTCCTTTCTTCCCTTGACATAGACCATGTTGCCGACGATCTTTCCCAGGTCTCCTGTGAGGAAATAGCCTTCTTCGTTAAAGGCTCTCTTTGTAGCTTCAGGATCGTTAAGATAACCATGGAAAACGTTAGGTCCCTTGATCGCGAGTTCGCCGATACCGTCCTCATCAGGATCGATTACTTTCGCGTCAACATACTCTAAAAGCGTGCCGGCACTGTCCATATCGGTAACGTCAGGATAGTCAATTGAAAAGCCTGAAGATGTCTCAGAAAGAGCATATGCGTTCATGGGGTTGATGCCCTGGTCGATGAATGCCTGACGGATATCGTAAGGCAGGCACGAACCTCCGATAAAGAGATATCTCATTCTGCCGCCAAGGAGCATCTTCAAAGGTACGTTCATTGCCTTCGCGCCCTCACAGAACTTAACGCAGACAAGAGGTACTGCGCAGAAGACCGTGGGCTTTACCATCATCATTTCCTGAGCCATATTCTTGATGTCACCTGTGAGGTAAATGCTGTAGCCGAATACCAGAGAATAAAGGAAATTGAAGATCGAACCGTATGTGTGATTGAGGGGCAGGAACAGATAGCAGACGTCATTCGTGTCGACCTGGATCCTTTTGCCCAATGCTTCATAACTCGAATAGATGTTCTTGATAGAGAGCATTACTGCCTTAGGGAAAGATGTCGATCCGCTCGTAAATACGATCTTCGCAGGCTTGTCCTCATCGACAGGTTCAAGAGCGAAAAGCTCCTTGCATGCAGCCTTTCCTTCTTCGAGCATCTTATCGAAATCCTCTTCGATGCAGATGAAACGGACATCAGGATACTTGCCTCTTACCGCATCGATCTTATCTTCCAGACACTTGCTGTAAAGCATCAGGGAGATCTCACATTTGCCGATCGCATAATCAAGGTTATCGTCTTTCCAGTCTTTATTAAGTCCGACGCTTAAGCCAACATAGTTCATTATCGCAACGTCAGAAATCATCCATGCAAGCGAGTTCGGACTGTAGATTCCGATGTGCTTATCTTTAAAGCCGTTATTGATGAGATAAGTCGCAAGATAATTTACCTTCTCTATGAATTCTCCGAAAGTGATACCGACATACTTGCCGTCCACCATCTCGTGAAGATAATCATTGTCCTTCCACTTTTCGTAGTCTGCTCTTAAAAACTTTTCGAGTTCATTCATTTCTCTATCTTCCTTTCCAAAAGTACATATTCGTAAACGCCGGTGATGTCACCGTTCGCATAAGTCTGTGTTAATTTGCCGTCTCTCATGAGGGCGCCGATGCTCGGAAGCCCTGATGCCATAAGTTCTTTCATGATCGCGTAAACGAGCGCTTTTCCCAATCCCCTGTGCTGCTGGTCAACACCCATGTAGAGCATTACATATCGCTGGGGCTTTTTCTTCGTCATGAGTATCTTCGCGATATTGATAGGATTACCCGTGTGATAAACGAGATTGCCGTAATCCGGGATCGATACATAGAAGCCGACTGCTTTGCCGTTAAAGTAAGCGAGCTTTGTCATGCTCATGTTCATTATCTGCTTATAGCTCATGAAGACTTCCCTGAAGTCCTCCTGCTTAACGTCCTTGAAGATCGGGAAGTCGCTGTAGAGGTCAGTAACGAGTCTGTAGACATCATCTATCGCCTGCGAAAACTCTTCTTCCTTAGGGCTCCTTATCTCATATCCCGCGTTAAGGAATTCCTGGTAATGCTCTTCAAACTTCGGATTCTTATATTCCTCACCGACGCTTCTGAAAGCATGTGATGTGTAGTGCTCGGCAACAGTAAAACCGTTGTCTTCGAAAAGCTTTAAATAGTAATCCTTGTTGTAAGGCTCGCCCGTATAAGGAGCCTCAAACTTGTTGATCTTAAGTCTGTACTTGATCCAGAAGGAAGCATCGACAGGACCCTGAATCTTTGCAAAACCATTTTCGCTGCAATATGCGTATGCGCTGTCGAATAAAAACTTTGCAACGTCTGCATCATTAACGCATTCGAAAAAGCCGAGGTACGCTGTCTCATCACCCTCATAAGACGTGATGCAGAAGCGTCCTTTAACGATATCCGAATCATCGTAAATAAGGAATTTTGCAAGCGAGAAATACTTGCTCAAAGGATGCTCGCCTTTAAGGATCTTTTTGATCGAATCCGGATCTTCCATGTTGTCGTTCGAGTCGTAAATGACCGTTGCGAGCTTAACAAAATCCTTGATGTATTTTTCTTTCTTGTCGAACTTAACTAACTTCATGTATTGCTGCTCCTTTTTACTATCTCTATCTTTCCCTTATCGCCGTTCATCCTTATGATGTCACCTGACTGCACTGTATCCATCAGATCTTTAACGCCTACGATCGAAGGAATGCCGATCTCTCTTGAGATTATTGCGGTATGGGACAGGAGTGATCCCTTCTCTGAGATAACTCCCTTTGCCTGTGTTAAAAGGAATACCCAGCCGGGATCGGTCATCTTAGTGATCAGGATCTTATCCTTCACATCGCCTGTGTCGTTAACGTCAGTTATTACGAGCGCTTCGCCTTCGCAGATGCCGCCTGAACAAGGCACTCCCGAAAGCTCATTGTCGTTAAACTTTTTGTGATAACGGTTAACGTTTGTATGGCGCTTGTTAAACGGACCTTCAGAAAAGATCAGTCTCGAATAAGGCGGCAGTTCACGGTAGAGTTTATACTGGTCCTTTCGGTCAGATACAGTCTTTCTCATGTCATGAGGATCTGACGCGAGGCCCAATGCTTCATCTATCTTCATGTAGTAGATATCGTGTGCTTTTTCGATCAGGCCCTGTTCTTTATATTTCGCGCCAAGGGCATCAATGATGAGTCTTACGATGCCGTAAATGCGGCTCCTGTTAAGCCTTGAGATCTCGCGGTTATAGATACCTAATGAACTTTTCTTAACATAAAATCTCGTGAGTGCATCGTACTTATCTTCTGTATTCTTTTCTTTGTTGAAACTATCCCAAGTTGATTCAAGCCTTTGCATGTCTTTTCTGTACTGGTTTATGCGCCAGTCCAAAAGCTCAGGGTTGCTCCTGAATGTCCTGCTCTCGAGTTTTAATTCCTCGAGATTTCTGTCGCCGTAAAGCTTAATGTATTCCTTCTTTGCTTTAGCGAATTCTTCTTCGCTCATATCGTCTTTTTGAAGGGCGAGTCTTGTGATCTCGATAACAGGCTTCATGCTCTCGATGTCAGAGATTCCGCTGATATAATCGTTGATCTCGTTGTCGTCTTTTTTGTATTTCTTCTTCATCCTGGACTTAAGAAGACCGGTAAAGATGAATGAATACATGTCATTAAGAAGCGTTACGTCCCAGCAGTCGAAAAGTTTTACCTTTACATCGTTGAATAGCGCAACGAGTTCTGCAGGCGATAAAGACGTATCGAACTTTTTATAGAAATCATCATTGATCACGATGAATTTCTCATTGAGCTTTTTCATGTTCTTCGGAACCGCGCAGAGCTCATACACTGAATTGAAATATGTTCCGATACGCGTGAAAAATCCGACCTTTACATCGTCTTCGTTATAGGCCTTATTTCTGACGCCCATCATCTCCTGCCAGACAGGTATTATCTTCTTGCTCATCGGCAGGAATTTGATTACGGTATACCAGTTGCTGATCTTATAGTAAACGCGTCCGTTAACATGTCCTGTCATGTTGAGGAAAACGTCTTCGTGCTTGTTTAATTCTTTGTCGTTTTTTAGGACCCTTCTGCAGACACCTTTAAATACTCCGCTGTAAACCAAGTCGACGAACGAAGTCGTAAGAGGCGATGAAATACCCGGATAGCTTTCAACGATATTGCTGTTATCCATGATGAGCGGATCGTCTGCCTTAAGCGTTGTGATCGGGCGCACCTGAAGGATATAAATGACGCCGTTCTTAACAGCAAATTCGATATCAAGATATTCGCCGAAAATGGTCTTCATTTTATTGGAGATTCCGATCAGTTCTTCGATCTTGTCCTGATCTAAAAGGTCTTCTTTTCCTTCGAAATAACAGATCCTGTCAGTGAGGTTATAGTAGTAAGATGTCGTATCAACTTTTGAGGACACGATGCCTTCGCCAAGGCCTCTTCCGACCGTTATGACACTCTCATTTAAGATACCCTGCGGGTTGGCTGTAAAGAGAACTCCTGCGATATCAGAATCGATCATGTCCTGGACTATGATGTTCATCTTTATGTCGGAAATATCGGTGCCGCTCTTTTCGCAATATGCTTTTACGCCGTCGCTGTTAAGTGATGAGATGATCTCTTTTATCTTGTCCTTTACGTTTTCGCCAGGGACATTAAGGAATGTATCAAACTGTCCTGCAAAGCTCTGGAATTCGCCGTCTTCAACATTTGCCGAACTTCTTACGGAAAAGAGTTTTCCCGAAGAAGGCATATCAAACTGAAGGTCTCCTTTGACCGCATCTTCATAAGGCACAACAGTAAACGCCGGAACATTAAATCCGTTGTCACGAAGCTTTATGAGATTGTCGATCTTAGAGCCGTACATTTCAGATCTTTCCGAATATTATGAAGCAGACGATAGTTAAGAGCATCGTCGATTCCTGCAGATAAGTGTAGAGCTCGACTTTCTCTACCAGGACGAACTTTTCGGGGTTCTTAATGAACTGGATGAACTTCCATGTCATCCAGGAAACGAGAAGGAAGAGAACTCCTACCGAGATCTTGTTGAGGTTCCATACAAGGATAAAGTTCGTGATAATGTCTAAGATAGTAAGGATCAGCACGAACTTCGTTGAATCCTTGTAGCCGAAAAGCTTTGAATATGTCGTGTATTCCGTCTCGTCTTTCGGTGCTCTGATCTTTCTTGAAACCTCCCAGATAAGTGCCGGGAAATAGAGTGTCCACAATGCCATTATGTTGGTCAGCGTGAACGCCGGAAGATTATATTTCTGGATCGTAAATGCAATGATGTAGAGGTTGATGAATGCCTGTACAGGATTATGCGTAATAAGCGCTAGAGGAAGGCTCGGCTGGATCTTCTTTTTCTTGAAGAACCATTTGCTCATGAGATATCCGTAGATGTAGAGGATAACGAAGAATATTATGTTCTCGCGCATGAAGATAACGTTCAGCGCGATGGCAATGATCTGCACGATAACGCATGCAACCATGACGTCTTTCTTGAATACTCTTCCGCTCGGAAGGGGCCTTTCAGGGAACAGTTTCTTATCTGTCTCAAAGTCCTTCAGGTCGTCAGCAATACGAAGCCACAGCAAAAATGCAAAGACAGTAAATGCACCTGTTGCTTCGGCAGGTCCCAAATGAACTTCTTTCCAGGTGACACCCATGTTAAGAAGGATGATGAAATGAATTTCAAGGAAAAGGATAATACCCAAAATTATTCTCGGTATTATCGGATAACGCTCTTTGAAGTAAACGTGAAGTCTTTTTATCATAAAGCTCTGCCTATCCTCTCTCCTAATCTGACTTTTGTCTCAATTCCTGATTCGCTCTGTTCCAGAATATCTTTGTCGATCTTTACGTTATTTACGAGGATTACTATCGTCGATCCTCCAGGTTCGAAATAGCCTTTCTCCTGTCCTTTATCGAAAACATCTTTTCCGTTATCCACTATTCTTCCTACGAGCATCGCGCCGACTTCGATATAAGCTATGGTGCCGAAATTCTCAGTCTTAAGCATGTTCACCTGTCTCGTGTTTTCCACATAAATCTTGTGATTTTTCGAAACAGGACTTACTGTGTGGAGCTTGCCCTTTATCATTCTTCTCGAGATAATGCATCCCCTGTCAGGGTAACTATATCTGTGATAATCATCTACGGTCAGTCTGAATACAAGTGCATATCCTTTTTTGAAAATGCCTGCGTCCCGTTCTTCTCCCAGGATCTCAGATACTGTATACCCTCTGCCCTTTATGTACATGTTTGTCTTATCGTCTATCTCATAAACGAGAAGTTTTGAATCACAGGGCGCTATGAGAGCATCCTTATCCATATCGACAGGACGCTTTCCGGGCTTAAGTTCTCTTATGAAAAAATCATTGAACGACTGGTAATCCTTATCTATGTAATCGCTCATGTCAATCTTGTTTTCAGCTATAAATCCGGGGATCTTTTTGACTGAACTCTTTTTCGCATTTTTCGACGCATAGATATTAGACACGAAAGGCGATACGGCAATTCCAAGGAAAATCCTTCCGACAGGATTGTTATACAGGAAATCGAGTTTTCCTGCTCCGAACTGCTCTATCTCTTCATAAGAGTCTGTCTTACGGTCGTAGATCTTCATAGGCTTCAAATAACAACAAGATAGATAACGAGCATTGCGATCGCGAGAATGCCGAATATTCCGTACCAGATCCCCTTGGGCTTGATAACCTTGATCTTTATGATCTCGAGGATTGATACGATGACGATTCCTGCTGTGAATACGGGAACGAAAATCTTATCTTCCAAAGGAAGTCTCAAAAGATAAAGCAGAGGGAAGATCAGCGCAACATAAGTTACGGGAAGGCCTGTGTAATACTTGATCGCTTTTTCGCTGTCTGCAGTATCGATATTAAAGTAAGCAAGTCTTGCAACTCCTACGAGTGCGAAGAGCATGTAGATAACGATATCCCAGATGTGAGTAAGTCCGATGTTGATGAAGATGCAGACAGGGAGCGCGATAAAGCTTACAACATCGACAAGTGAATCAAGTTCGATTCCGAACATCTTCTCTTCTTCTGTTCTCTTGCATCTTCTTGCGACCATGCCGTCGAAAAGATCGCAGACACCTGCAACCATTAAGCAACAGAACGCGTAATTGATCTTCTCCTGCGTGAACGCTAAAAAAATACCCAAGACCGCAATGAGCAGTCCTGCATAAGTTAAGATTACTGACTTATTCCACTTGCCGATGATCATTGTTAAGATCCTCCGTTAATGGATACAACTCCCGTGCTTCCGTCGATCGTGATCTGCTGTCCGTCAGAAATCTTACTCATCGCATCCTTGCAGCAGACGATCGCTGGGATTCCGTATTCTCTTGATACGATCGCAGCATGACATAAGATTCCGCCGTACTCTGTAACGATGCCGGACAATATCGCAAACTTAGGTGTCCAGCCTGTATCCGTAAATCTCGTTACGAGGATATCGCCTTCCTGAAGCCTGTCGATCTGCGTGAAATCTTCAATGACTCTTGCAGTTCCCGTGATCTTTCCGTTATTCGCGCCAAGACCTCTTATGGAGTTCTTGTTTGCTGCTTCGGATATTACATGGAAGTTATGTCCGATCTCGTTGTCGCTTATGTAGTTCCTATAAGCATTATAATAAAACTTGTTTCTTCTGATTAAGTCATTGAGGTCTTCTTTTGTCTTTTTACCGTCTATGTAATCCCAGAGATTTCCGACCTTTAAGAACCATACGTCGTCAACCTTTTCGAGCACGCCGTCAGATACTAACTTCTTCGCATACTCGATCGTATACATACGGAGCATGTAGTAGAATCTCGTGGAAACATCACGGAACTCCTCACGCCACCAGAGCATCTTACGCATGTTGGAAACCTTATCTGCGATCTTTTTATACTTACCTGCAGAAACATTTTTCTTCAGGTTATCCAGGATCTTGGTATAGACTGCAACGCCTCTCTCCTTATCAGCTTCAGGCGAATATGAATCATCAAGAAGCGCCATATCTTTTACCATGGAGATCATGACCTCAGGCTCTTCGTAATAGCAGGGATATGTGATATCGAGTTCCTTGTCGGAGTGATAGCCGTAATCGTCGATGAGTTTTTTAACGAGCGGGAGTTCGAACTTGTCACCGTTAAGATCCTTGGCGATCTCAACCGCTTCAGTGTCTTTCCAGTACTGTGCGGTATCTTCATTGCTTCTTATCTTTCTTGTGATATCCCACATGTCGTAGAAAGGAAGGAGATGTGAGATATTATCGATGCTCGCCAGGAGTGATAAATACTCGCTCTCGGAAACATACTTCAAAAGGCTGTCCTTATAAAGTGACTGATGGATAGTGTTGATGAAGATCTGGTGAAAATATGTCGTCTCGGATCTCAAATAAGTCTCATGAGTGATCCTGAAAAACTCCTTCGTGATGTCTTCAATCGTGCCATCATCAAGATGCTTCTTGTAATCGTAGTAGAGGTCCAAGAGTTCCTGCTTATAACGCTCGGAATTCTTCTTTCTGTCATTCAAGACTTTGGTCTGCTCGATTATGATCGGGATCATGTGGAAAAGGACCTTAGGTGTTGCACCTGTAACTTTTCCGTCGCCTTCGTAGTCACCTACGATTCCATATTCGTTATCGAACTCTCTTTCCTTATAGCCGATGATCTGTTCCATCGTTAACTTTACGGCGGAAAGATTCCAGTAACATCTGCCGTAATACATTTCGCCCAGCTTTTTGGGGAGCTGCTCATCTTTTAAGATCTTGGTGCTTACGATAAATACTCTGAGCGAATATTCCCAGATATATTCGTAAAGGCTCCACATGTAAGGCGTGCAGACATTTGCGGATACGCCGCCGTCTTTAAAGTCAGCCGTGGTCCATACATCATTAATGCCGGAATAATTAAGCTTCGTGATCCTTCTGGACTGGAGAATAAATAGCTCATCATCCTTTATAGCAAATTCGATATCACAGGGATATCCGAACTGCTGCTGGATGCTTGCAAACACCTTCGCGTACTCTTCAACTTTTGCTTCAGAGATGAGTTTGTTATCTGCTTTTCTGTCAGTCTCTTTATTGTCGTACCAGTTGTAGTGATACTGTTCAGGTACAGTCTTGCCGCTTACGATATCCTCACCAAGGCCCTCTGAAACTTCGATGAGCATCGTCTTGTCGTTGCCCGTCACGGGATCGATCGTAAAGCAGATACCACTCTTATCAGAAGCTACCATTTCCTGAACTACAACAGACATCTTGAGATCGTTCGTATCGATCTTGCGGTTAACGAGATAGCTTAATATGATCTCACTGAACATCGACTTGTAGCAGTCGATGACTCTTTCCTCAACATCCTCAGGCTTTGTGTTAAGGAATGTCTGATACTGTCCTGCGAAAGAGAACTCATCCAGGTCTTCCTTGGTACCACTGCTTCGTACCGCATAGAGCTTATCGGAACTTACGATCGACTTGATCCCATCTGCAGTCTTTTCCGGAAGCTTTATTTTATTGAACAGCTCATTTAAACCATTGGATGTTTCTTTAATGTTGTCCTTGTTGAGGTTTTCGAGAGCCTGGGAAATGATCTCTTCTGCTTTGCCTCTTACAGTCTCATCGTAAGTATCGCTGTCGAGCACAAATCCGTCAGGGACATTGAATCCGTTCTGCTTCATGAGCAAAAGGAATTTTCCCTTGTTTCCGAGCTTGCCGTTTTCCTGTTCCCTGCTGCTTAATCTTACTAACATAAAGTTGATTTTCCTTAAAACATATTTTTACGGAGGTGCATGAAATAGAGCATCATGTTTAAGAGCAGATGCGTTCCTGCACCAACCAATACATACAAAAGATAAAGTCCTATTCCGAGCGGATAGAAGAACCACACTACGAGTGCCACACCGAAAACCGAATCAGCCTGATCCAGGAAAATGAAGAACACTTTCCAAAAACCGCTTACAGATTTTCCGGGAGTGATATCAAGCCTTCTTTTAAGAAAGCTGTTGGGGAGTTCGAAAAGAGAATAACCGAGTCCCAAAAGAACACCGATAAGGAGATTAAAAGGGATCGTATTTTCGTGATACTGATAGAAGAAATTCAGTTCCTTAAGTGCACCGCCCGTGCAGGCAAAGCCCCAAAGAACAGAAAAAAGCGTATTGAAAAGAATATATCCGAGCATGCCTTTCCAGGTCTTGTTATCACCGAAAAGCCTCTTGCCGTCAAAAAAATTCTTACCGAAATCTATTGGCTTAGCTATCGCCTTTAAGATAGGCAGCTTACACCACAACATTACGAAGATACCCGCCAACACCGTTGGTATCAGGGTAACATACATCATCCCTATAGTTCTAAGCATAACTTCCTCCACTGATATCGTACCACAACGGCTAAGAAGCGCCAAATTATAATTAACATATTAGAGCTATACAGAGCCTTCCGGACAGTATCAGATCTGCTCTGCGGTCATCATCAGTACAAAAGTGTGCCAATGGAATAGGCCAGGATTCCAAACAGTACGGCTAAGGTAATAGTAACAATTGCAACAGCCGCTATATATACCCACATCAGAACCTTGCCGAATGTGCTCTCTCTGCACTTGATCCTTGCAACGATATCGATCTGCGGTTTTGTCCGTACCACAGCTTCCAGCTGCACCGGAGCGTAATAAGCTGTTTGATTTTCCATATTCAGTACCTCCTTTTCTGGCGGTATCAAATGTTAAGACTTCCCTGTCTTCCTAGCCGCATAATACGATTAATTGCTTTGATAATCAAACTATTTTTCGGCAAAGGTGTGGCAAATGGGCGTTTGAGGGTTCAAAAGCTTTGGATTTTTCTCAGCTATAGCTGCCCGTTTTGCAGCTCAAAACAACCATGCTTAAGAATCGTGCAAAAATACGGCGACACCCAAAGAACTGCCAGACTTTTTTACCGTTTATCATTACATAATCGTGCAAGAGTCGGGCAGTGCCAGATTATATGCCAGACTTTTTATCGCTACTCAATATATAATCCGGCTAAAAATCCGGCAGTGCCAGATTTTTACCAGATTTCTTGAGTAACCTACGGCATTCAGTAAGGCTATAGCCGCATCAATTGCCGTATTTTAGAGCTTTTTCTGGGAAAATTATGGCATTCAATACGGCGGCTGCCACATCGGTTGCCGTATTTTTATGGTTTAGTCTCTTACGATTATTCCGCCGCCTACTACACAGCCGTTCTCGTCATAGAATACGGAAGACTGTCCGGGCGATACGCCCTTTACGGGTTCATCAAGAATGATACGGACCTTGCCGCCGCCCAAACATTCAACGGTAGCCGGGCGCTCGGTCTGGTGATATCTTGCCTTTGCGAGACAACGGATCTTCTCGCCTTCAGCAGGCTCGGGAACACTCTGGAAATTAACGTTGCGGCAACAGAATGTATCGACCAGAAGGTCATCTTCTGTACCAAGAACGACAGTATTATTCTCAGGGCAGATCTTGACGACAAAAGCAGGAACGCCGAGTGCGATCCCTAAGCCTTTGCGCTGACCGACAGTATACTGGTGAATGCCCTTGTGCTTTCCCAAAACATTGCCGTTCATGTCGACAAAATCGCCTTCGCCGGGCAAAGTTCTGTCAGTGTGCTCGCCGATAAAATCAGTATATCTGCCCTCAGTTACAAAGCAGATCTCCTGGGATTCTTCCTTATTCGCACAAGGGAGCCCAGCCTGCTCAGCGATTGCGCGGACTTCGTCTTTGGTGTACTTGCCGAGCGGCATCAGGGTTCGCGCGAGCTGCTCCTGCGTAAGCTTATAGAGCATGTAGGTCTGGTCCTTGCCGATGTGCGAAGCCTTGCGGACAGCATATCTGCCGTTCGGAAGATTTTCGATATATGCATAATGGCCTGTAGCTACATAATCCGCACCGAAGATATCAGCAAGTTCCATAAGCTTTGCCCACTTAACATAGCGGTTGCACTCGATGCACGGATTGGGCGTGAGGCCCTCAAGATATGCGTCAACAAAGGGATTTACAACGTTTTCTTTGAAAAGAGAGGTGCAGTTATGCGGATGGTATCTGATGTCTAGGATCTCGCAGATGCGCCTTGCCTCATCGATCTCGCAGCATCTGCTGTCGCCGTCTTCGTCAGAGCCCCAGACACGGAGCGTTACGCCAATGACTTCATAGCCCTGCTGCTTCAAAAGATATGCAGCAACAGCGCTGTCTACGCCACCTGACATTCCGACAATAACTTTGGTCACTTTAATTACTCTCTTTAAGGTTTATTTTCGCCTGATATTGTTTCACATTTGGAGAATAAGAGCAATCGCGAAAAATGAGGCCGCCCGCAGGCAGCCTACTTAAAACTCTTATTTCTTCTTAACCGGTATCCAGATTGCGCTCTTGTAATCTGCCGCAGCAGGATCACCGTCGGCATACCACTCGACATTTGCGTTGCCGGAGAGCTCGTAGTCGGGATTGCCGGGAAGCCACTCTGTGAAGATCTTTGTGTTGACCGACTGCAGAGCGCCGGGGCACGGACCTGTGATGTCAAACACCGCCCAGTCACCTACAGGGAACTCATAGATCTCCATGCCGAGAGGCACCTCGCCGCCCTTGTATTCACCGGCAATAAGATATCTGAACTTAGTGGATCCGATGTCGTCGATGCAGATGCCGAACTCGCCGATGCGGTTGTCCAGGACTGCTTTCTCGTACTCGTTTGCTGGTTCCTTGCCGGCCTCGACATTTGAGAGGTATTTTTCTACCATCTCGCCCCAGAACTTCGGAATCTCAGTATAAGAAGTCTCGCTGTCGAAGATCTTCTGAAAACCTATTACCTTGAGCCCATCTTTGCGTGTGATCTTATAATCCATTTTGTCTCCTCCTTGAACAGTTATATTGATCTTTACGGGAAGGAACTGATTGAACGGTGCGCCTGAGCGGACCTGCGAAGGCGTTGCTCCGTGGAAGCGTGAGAATGCCTTTGTAAAGCTCTCGGGTGTCTCATAGCAATAGCGGTAAGCGATGTCGATTATAGGATCTTCCGTACTTCTCAGGTCGATCGCTGCCTGGTACAGCCTGCGGTTTCTAATGTATTCGCCGACGTTATATCCCGTCATGAACGAGAAGCCGCGCTGCAGAAAGATCGGTGAGATAAAAACCTTGCCGGCAACATCCTGTACACTGATGTCTTCTTCAAGATTGCTCTCGATAAAATCTATCGCTGCCCTGATGCCTGTGAGCCATTCCATGAACCGGTCCTCCTTCCTTTGATGCTGTCAGTATAACTTCAGGATTAGAACCTCTCCTGTCATTTCCGATACGATTTTGTCCGTGCCTATTTCAACTTGATTTTAAAGCACAGAGGTTTGTCAGATAGCGGTGCTTTATCTGTAGTGATCTTAAGTCCGTCCCCAGTGTTCGAAAAACTTACGGCCTTATATCCGCCAAGCACTTCAACGCTTTCAACAGCCTGATCCTTCAACGACTTGATGCAATAATCAGCGCATGAAGGCTTCATGCAGAAAGCGTAGAGATATCCTCCCGTACATGTGAATCTGTAATCTGAAGAAGTAAACTCCTTCTCATCGTTGTCCATAAAAGAACCGGCCACATTATTTACTTCGCCCTCACCGAAAATCTTCCAGGGTGAAGTTCCGTAAATGCCTTCGCCATTTACCTTGATCCATGCGCCGATCTCTTTAAGAACGGCAGTCTCTTCATCAGTGATGGTTCCGTCAGGCTTGGGACCGACGTTTAAAAGCAGCATTCCGTTCTTGCTGACGATATCTACAAGGTCGCAGATGATCTGTCTTGAAGGCTTGAATTCATTGTCTTTGATGTAACCCCATGACATTCTTCCTATTGCAGTATCAGTCTGCCACGGCGAAGGCGCGATGCCAGTAAGTGCTCCGCGCTCGACATCGTAGGTCGCAACATCTTTGGGCATCGAGTCGTGCTTGAAATTAATCGTTACTTCCCTTCCCCATTCTTCTGCACGGTTGTAGTAGTATGCGCATACCTTCTTAAGATAAGGCTTGAAAGCATTGTTCTGTATCCACGAATCGAAGTAGAGGATCGAAGGCTTTAAACGGTCGATCATCTCGCATGTGCGCACGAGCCAGTCGTCAAGAAAAGCCTTATCCGGCGGGCAGGCATCAACATCATCTATTGTCTTGAAAACTTCTACATCAGACAGTCCAGGGCAAAGAAAAGCAGGACCGTAGAAATCGCTGTATGTCTCATCGTTAACATCACAGTCTATGGTGCGTCCCATGTTCATGAAGAAGTAATGCTCTGCCCTGTGATTCGATGCGCAGAATTCAAGACCACGCTCTTCACATGCTTTCTTTATCTCCAGTGCGACATTCCTGCAGGGGCCCATTTTCGCGGCGTTCCAGCGGTTGAATGAAGTCTCATACATCGCAAAGCCGTCGTGGTGTTCACACACGGGCATGACGAATTTTGCGCCTGCTTCAGCAAACAGATCCACCCATGAAGCAGCATCGAAATTCTCACCCTTAAACATCGGAATAAAGTCCTTATATCCGAACACGGACGGGTCGCCGAAGTTCTTTTTATGGTATTCGTATTCGCGCGAACCGGGATTATACATCCATCTCGGATACCATTCGCAGGCATAAGCAGGAACGCTGTAGATCCCCCAGTGAATGAAGATTCCGAACTTACCTTCGTAATACCATGAAGGCAGTTTATGACCGGACAATGAAGACCAGTCGGCCTTGTATTTGCCGGCTACAATAGTATCGTCTATGAGCTTTAGGTATTCTTCACGGTTCATGGGATTAAATCTTCTTCATGAGAAAATACTTGCTCAATTTGGGATTTATATCCTCACGGACGAATTCCATTTCATATCCCAGTTTCTTATAGAATTCCGGTGCCTGAAAACCGAATGTCGTAAGAGTTATCTTTTCATAACCCTTATCTTTGTATGCGTCTTCGACTGCACGGACAAGCCTGCTTCCGATACCTGATCTTCTAAAGTCTTTTCCTACGATCAGATCGCCTATGTGGACTTCGTTATAGTATGCACGGCCGGTTATTACGCCTGCGATATTTCCTTCGTCTTCAGCGACGAAACAAAACTCTTCGTAGTTTAATTCGACTTCATTTTGAATGCCGTATTGCGAGAATTCTTTATTTATAAACTCGCCGGTCTTATCGTCAATTTCTACTACTCTTTTGATGATCATATTTGTTCCTTACTTGTAATGGCTGACATCCATTACTTGCTTTCTGTCAGGGTCTGCAAACACCTTTATCTTTTTGCCGCACTTGGCGATGATGACACCGTCGCCGGGCTGTGCTTCTGATGAGACTTCCTTATCTACTGTATAGCTCATCAAAGTCTCATCACGGTCGTCCAAATAAATATCGAAGACAAACTGATATGCGGCATTTCTTCCGTCAAGGTTTTCGCCGGATCTTGTGGAAGACAGGACGATGCCCCTTCTGATCTCTTTTATGCTTCTGAAAAATCCGTAAAAGAAATAGCCGGTAATAACTACTGCAGCACCGAATGCGCTCTGCGTAACGGCCTGATAAACGATACTATCCAGAGGCAGAAAGCAGAATCTAATAAAGTAATACAGACATGTGATGCAAGAGATACCGAGCAGCACGACAAATAACATATTAGCCTTTATGTGCGCCTTTTTTACTCTCTTGATAACGTCCTTGTCGCTTTCTGAAACCTTGTCAAATATGAGATCTGAAACCGGAACCGATTTCTTAAGATAATCCTGATAATGATTGCTCATCTTCTACTCCTCCCCTATAAAACAGAAATCCCCAATTACAGTTTAAAGTTCATCAAAAACTTTGGTGTTCTTTCTCTGCTGCCATCTTAAGAAATAACCTGCGATCATGGAAGAAAGCATCGTCGTAAGAATAAGAACGGTAAAGAACTCCAAACTGATTATATTATAAGAATATGCTACTGTCGCTAATACGATTCCCGGGCCTCCTCTGGCATTCATCGTTATCGCAAAGTTAAGCCTTGTGCTCATCTTAAGTCCGGAGAACAGGAGCAGTACCCATGTGCCGATAAACTCAAGTCCGAATGCGATCGCAAAGAACAACAAAAATCTCGGAACGGAGAAATCATGCACGACATTAAGCTGTATTCCGACAAGTGCAAAATAGATCGGAATGAAGAATGAAAATGCGATATGTTCCAATGAATGCATACGCGACTTAACTGTCTCTTCAGTACCGAAAACAGCTTTGATCAGGTATCCGACAACAAAGGCCGAATACATGATGTTAATGCCGGCGATATAAAGCAGTCCGCATGTAAGCAGCAGAACCACAAAGCTCAGAGAATAAAAAGTTACAGGCTTCCACTCGCTCTTTATCTGCTTGATGAATCTTGAGATCAGCGCGATCGCAACGAAGATACCGATCGTGACCACAACGATTACGATCATCTCAACGAGCTTTATCTCGCCTGACTGTGTGATCCTCGTTGCAACATTAAGAAGTATCCACAAACACAGATCCTGGAAAGTAGATACAGTCAAAACCGTGTTGGAAAACTTCGTGTTCATGATCCCCATATCAAAGAAGATCTTCGATATTACAGGGATAGAAGTGATCGCAACACCGATCGCGAAAACAAGACAATACGCAGTCTCGTTATTGATGCTTCCAATAAAGTGTTCTTTAAACAGTCCGAAAAAAGGAATGCTTCCTGCCATAGGAAGGATCGTTGCGCCGATGAAGACAAGGCTTATCGTTTTCGCATTGGTCTTATCGACTTTGATATCGGTGTTATATCCTGACAGGAACATCAGGAAAATAAGGCCCAGCTGATAGAAGATATTAAGGACTTTTCCTTCTTCGGGATACGCGAAAAATATCTGCTCCGACAAAGACGGAAGCAATAAGAATAGACACGAACCTCCGAGTATCATGCCGCCTAAGATCTCGCCTACTACTCTCGGGCCCTTGATCTTTTCCATCAGCGTTCCGAAGCAGAACGCAAACAGCAAGAGCAGTGCGAGTGCTATAAGCGTAATGATTATCTCTTTCTCAGAAAGTGTTGCAAGTCGCATATCAGGCCTTCAGGATATCCTTGAGTTTATCGTCTGTTGTAAGAAGAGCCTTTGCCATCTCCCTGTACTTCTCTTCGTGAAGATAAGTGTGGCGGTGAGGCTTTATGGAAGGCGCCATGTCGATAGCCTTTGCAAAGTCTTCAGCCTTCAGCTCGAGCGTTGCACAATAGTCCCAGAAACCGGTCTTCGTAAAGATCGTATCTACTCTCTTCCATCTGTGATCTAAGATCTTGCACATGATGTAAGTTGCGATGCCGACCTGAACGCCGTGAAGCTGCGGGCGCTCCAGGAATGAATCCAAAGCGTGTGAGATAAGGTGCTCACTGCCGGATGTCGGAGCAGAAGATCCGGCGATCTCGTTTGCGACGCCGCTCATTGCGAGGGAATCCAAGAGTTCTTTAAGGAACAGGTCTTCCTCCATGGATTCGAAAGGTGTTCTGACGAATGAATTTACGGCTTTTTTCGCGACCATGAATGCGAAATCATTGACCTCGTCGTAGCCCAGATCTTCCTCGTGCTGCCAGTCGTAAGTCGACTGGATCTTAGCGACCATGTCGCCTACACCGGAGTAAAGGAATCTGACGGGCGCGCTCTTGATGACGTCAGTGTCGACCAGGATGCCGTAAGCCATCTTCGCTGGTAGCGACTTTCTGTGACCGTCGACGATGAGCGATGCGGACGAGCTTGAGAAGCCGTCGGACGAAGAACTCGTAGGAACACTTATAAAAGGAATGCGCAGCACATAGCCGATGTATTTAGCAGCGTCGATTACCTTGCCGCCGCCCATGCCGATGACCGCCTGGGTCTTGTTCGGAAGCTCAAAGGCAAGCTCCGTTATGTCATTGAAATCAACGGTATCCATCTCCTGGTGGTGCAGTACCTTGACGCCCGCCTTTTCGAAAGAATCGAAAACAATGTCACCGAACATCGATGTAAGTCCGTTGCCGAAGAGGATAACGACCTGTGTAAAGCCGGCATCCTTTAAATATTCACCGATATTGGCTGTAACGCCTCTCTCGATCTTAAGGATCGGAGGTATGGAAATTTCGTCTTTAGGCATGATAATGACCTCTCTTTCTGTTTATCCGATAACTTCGGGTACGACTTTTGTAAGTTCGTCAAAACTGTTTATTACAGGGACTTCGGTATTGATAGTGCCGAATCCGTATTTAGCATGGATAAAAGGCAGACCGGCCTTTGACGTTGCATCGTAGTCACTCTGGATATCGCCTACGTAGCAGGCATCTGTAAGCCCGTTGCGCTCTGCTAAGAGCTTTATATTCTCATCCTTTTGCAGGAAGTTATTTCCGTAGCACTCGATGTCTTCAACAAGATCATCCGGCGTTCCGTAAGCGATACCGAAGTACCCAAGGAATGCTTCGATATAACCTGCCTGGCAGTTGCTTACGATATAGACGTGATAACCCATCTCCTTAAGCTTCCCCCAGGTCTCAACAACGCCATCGTATAGGATGCCGCCGTTCTGCCTGAGATACTCATTCTCATAGTTCTCACAGGCAAAGCGCAGCGCATCTCTCTCAGGACCCTTTTCAGTATAAGTGAAAAGGTTATCTGCGATCGCATCCATCGGTTTTCCCATGTTTCTCTGGATGTCTTCGCGGGTTACGGTCTTATCAGTAAATCCTGCTTCATGAACCTTTACAGTCCAAGATCTTGCAACGTTCTCGGAAGAATCCCAGACGGTGCCGTCCATATCAAAAATAACGCCTTTTTTCATAAGTTGTCCTGGCCTCGATTCTCAAATTGATGTTTATCTTTTTCCGCATTCTTAAGAAGCACTTCAGGAATGTTATGCTTCTTTTCAGCATATGGATCTACGCCGTAGTCTGCAAACAGGAAATGCTTTTCGTTCGTGATCGCATCATCGATCATACGGTTATAGCGGATCCCTGTTCTTGAATATTCTTTAATATCGCACGATGAATCACCGATGTCACTGTATTTCTTTAAAATCTTGTATGTTATGAGCAGCGCAAATGACACGCCTGTAAAGATCAGGAATGCTATAGCCATCAGGGACATCGTAAAAACGTTTGCATTTAATCTCTCGATCATCAGCTCTGCCTCCTCTTTACAAAATTAAATATCGCTTCAGACTGTGAAAGCCTCAGATTCTTAAGTATCCTTCGAAGTCCTCTGAATCCGACAGAAAAACTGATTGTAGAAGTGCATAACAGTGCAGCAGCGCCGCATGTCCACACGATCGTAATGATCTCCGGTGCTCCTCCTCTTATGATAAAGAAGCTTGCAACGATAAAAGCTATGACAAGAATAAATGTCGCAATGGCTATTCCCCATATCTTCTTCTGCAGCCAGGGGAGCGTTCCTGTCACCTTGCCCGTCTGACCGTTAACAAGGATAGTGTAAGGTTTCCCGTTATATTTGAACGTCAAAAACCACACCGGAAACATCATGTAGATCGGATCATCCTGGATATCGGCCCAATATATGCTGTCCCTTATCTTAACGTTTCGCGCGTTCTTCGGAATGCTCTTTACCACCTCGTCAGCGAAAAGCTTATGGCATCTTTCCGATGCCGATTCGCGGAGATCCATGAAATCCATGTCAGAAGTGTTCGAATAGAAACCGTTGAGATAGTCCTCATCAAATTCTTTCGAGTCCTCAAGATAGAACGGTTCAAGCCTTAAGCTGACATCATCATTCAAGATCCTCGAGCCGTCTATCGGAACATTTTTGAACTTGACTTCACCAGCTCTTGAATAGTATCTGGTCTCACTCGATTTTCCGCGCTTAACCGTGCCGCTGATCCAGTCAGCTTCCTGGTAATCCGCATTTATGACCCAGTAAGGTACATATATGCCGCGCATGTTTTCGGGCTTAAACGAACCTGCGATCTCTTGGGGCACGATCGGATTATTCTCGAATCTGCTCTTGATCTTATCCAGCGCCTGATGCTTTGTGATCTTAAACGGCAAGATGCCGTCCGGCCTGTATTCTTTGGAGACTCTGCTGAAAACGATCGCAGGGTTGCCGCAATAAACACAGAACGTCGAAGACTCCGTGTCGCTCGTAATGATCTCAGCTCCGCAGTGGCCGCATGTATAGACTCTTGTGTCGTAATACTTCGAACTGACATCAGTGCCGGTATCCCTGACATCTTCCGGCCTGAATCCCGCACCGCAGTTAGCACATTCCAGCTTCTGTGAAGCCGGATTGAAGATCAGTTTTCCTGCACAATTACTGCATAGTACTGCCATTATTTTTTCCTTTTCTTATTCCATACAAGATAATATAACATAAAGAAAAGTTGATTGATAAGTGGAATGAGGTAGCGCCGCGGCAGATCTGTTCGTTTGTAATTTTCGGCTTAAAATTCATCGGAAATTACAAAAAATCGCGATTTTTTGTAATTTTGAGCAATTTTTTGAAGGAAAATTACAAGCCGCCTTCTCGTCAATTGAGAGTTATATAATTTTCGCCTCAAAAAAACGGGCAACAATTACATAAAAAGCCGTTTTTATATAATTGTTGGGTGTTTTTTAGGCCAACAATGATATACTCCCACCCAAAATAATAGGCGGTGCCTTCAAAAAGACACCGCCCACAGAGTATTACCATTTTGAATACGGGCATTTCCCTGCCTTTAGCGCGGCCCTTATCTCAACATAGCAGCCGCAGGCAAGACATGTGCCCTGGTTAAGCTTTTCGCACGCCTGGCAGACGCCGAGACGAATAGCAGTCACCTCGCCGTCAGCAATGTCTTCAGCGGGAAGTGCCTTTAGGCCTTCAACTATCAAGCGCTCATAGACTTCCTTGCTGTAATCCTTTAAAAGGCAGCGCGTGCAGGGCTTGGGCATTTTCAGATCTCGACTTCGATATGCATTACGCTTGAAGCAGGGATCTTAAATGTGATCTTGTCGCCTTCAAAGCTGATATCGTCGAATGCCTTCTCGAAAACAACATCAGGCTGATCGAAAGTATTGTAATCGTCCATCTTGCCGGCAAGGACCGTAGCCTTAACTGACTTGATGTTCTCGCCCATGAGAGAAGAAGCTACATCGTAAGCATCCGTGCAGGAGAGGTTGCCCAATGTAATGTGGATCTTGCCGTCCTTGCCCTTCGATACTGACTCGTGGAGGTTCGGAACCATATACTGGTCCTCAAGACCGATCTTTGAGCTGTTGAGAGTGCTCTCCAAAAGCTCGCCGTCCTGATGGCAGCTGAACATCTTGAATACATAGTATGTAGGAGTCTTGACCATCTTGTCGCCTTCAGTAAGGATAACTGCCTGAAGAACGTTTACGAGCTGTGCGATATTAGCCATCTTTACACGCTTGCAGTGCTTGTTGAAGATGTTGAGGTTGATGCAGGCGATGAGGGCATCGCGGATAGTATTCTGCTGATAGAGGAAACCGGGGTTGGTGCCTTCCTCAACGTCATACCATGTGCCCCATTCGTCAACCATAAGACCGATCCTGCAGTCAGGATCGTATCTGTCCATGATGGCGGAATGCTTCTCGATGAATTCTTCCATAGCGAAAGTTTTCGCGAGCGTCATATACCATTCTTTGTCATTGAATTTAGTGGCAGAACCCTTGTGATCCCAGTCGTAAGGAAGTGTGTAATAGTGGAGCGTAAGGCCGTCCATATAACCGAAGTTCTGAGGGAATGAGCCCTGCTGTCTGAAGCACTCGCGGAGCATTGTCTCAGTCCAGTTATAGTCCTTGTCTGTAGGACCTACGGCAAGTTTCTTGATCTTCTTGTCGGGATTATACTGCTTAACAAAAGTCTGATAGTGTTTGTAGAGATTTGCGTAGTATTCGGGAACCATGTTTCCGCCGCATCCCCATGTCTCATTACCGACCGCAAAATAGTCAACTGTCCAGGGCTTCTCCCTGCCGTTGGCTCTTCTGAGATCAGCCATCGGCGATACGCCGTCAAAGGTCATGTATTCGACCCATTCGCTCATCTCACGGACAGTGCCGCTTCCGATGTTGCCGTTGACATAAGTCTTGCAGCCGAGCTGCTCAGCAAGTTCCATGAACTCGTGTGTACCGAAGCTGTTGTCTTCAGTAACGCCGCCCCAGTTGGTGTTGATCATCTTCTTACGTGATTCCTTGGGACCGATGCCGTCCTTCCAGTGATACTCGTCAGCAAAGCATCCGCCGGGCCAACGGAGAACAGGGATCTTCATCTCCTTTAACGCTTCGACAACGTCGTTGCGCATACCGTTGGTGTTGGGAATATCGGAATTCTCTCCGACATAAACGCCTTCGTAGATACATCTTCCGAGATGCTCAGAGAAGTGTCCCTGGATCTCAGGATTGATGTGGCCAAGTTCCTTGCCTGTGTTAATGAATAGATTGTACATAGAGGTCCTCTCTTCAAAAAGATTTCCGCCGATTTCCGCAAATCGTGTTAGACACTCTGTCATTATACCAAAAACAAGAGGACCCTATTTGTACAAATCTTTATCTTTTTATCACGTCCACCTCAATGAAATCAGGTTTGTCAGAAACACCGTCAGCACCGGAGAAAGCTACCTGTACTGAGCCCGTGCGGTAGTCGATAAGGATCAGCTGCGCGCTTCCTGCACTATGGACATTCTGGACAGCATACTGGTCAACGATCTCCTGGGTTATGAGATCCTTAACATCTTTAACTGAAAACTTATCTTTGTCTTTAACCCACTGGTTATATTTTGCAAATCTTATGATGTTTGAACCGGAGCCGCTGAATCCGTCCTGGTTGCCTTCTGACGCAAAAGAATTAACTACGCAGAGTGAATCCGGGCTGTCCCAGGAAAGGCCCTTATGTATAGGCGTGTTGCAGTCACGAAGGACAGATTTCCCCTTACCGCTTTCTACGACCTGGCTTACGCAGTCTTCTGCGCAGAACGAATCGTCGGCATCTGAGATGATGAGGTTATGGCACCATGTATAATTGCCGCTCTCACTGACCATGAACTCACCTAAGCCGCGCGCTGTGGAATATTCTTCGAGAGCGAATCTTAATTCCATCGTATAGCACTTTCTGCCCTCGCAGACATATGCTTCATCCTGCACGGAACCGACATCAAGGATCGCTGCAAATACACCGTCATCATTGATCCCGGAGATGATATCCAAAAGTCCCAATACAGAAATTGCAGTAAGAGATCTGTCGCCGTTCTTCATGTGAGTTACGGCATGGATCTTTCCCATCTGGTTGTCAGAGCCCAGATTCCACTCAAGGTTTCTGAGCGTTATCCTGTCGCCTGTGGTGGTCTTGCTGCCCCACAAAGAAAGAGCGCTGCAGCATGTGGGCCTTAAGGCATCAGGTATCATCTGGGCGAGGACTGCTTCCTCGTAGCTCAGCTTTCCGTCTTCAGAGATTCCGTGAACGCCGCATGAGATCCCTTCGGCAAAGGCCGCAATCTCATCCTTATACTCCTGACGGTAAGAATCGAAAAGTATCTTCTCCCTCGCTTCGACTGCTGCCTCAGTATAATTTCCGTTGTATGCCATTCTTATATTTTCGTATATATAAGGTTCCATGATATCGATATAATCAGGCATCTGCTCTCTTATCAAAGTGCCATAGGCTTTGCCGACACTTGCCCTGTCACCTTTTTCGTAATCTAACGTGACATCATAATAGCTTGGCATTACCTTGATCACACAAAGACCGTCTTCAGAAGATAAAGTGGAAACAGGAGTTTCTATGGTTCCTTCATCCTTATATTCACGGACTTCTTTGGTCAGATACGAATCAACCGGTTTCATGACCGCATTTTCATTAACTATAACTGCAGGTTTATTGCCGCAGCCCGACAGGAGCAGTGCTCCCAGAATAAATATTGATGTTAATCTATATGTCTTTTTCATTATTCATTTCTCACTTTCCAGATCTGGATCTTGTTTGTGATCCTCGTCATCAGATAGGTAACCAGAGCCAGGCCTGCAAGAATACATACAGGGACGATGACAAAGTTACTCAGCGGCAGTACTTTGAGAGTGAAATCACCGCTCTTCATGATGCTCTTAAACAGGTTTCCGATAAGGAAGTTTCCTGCCGTTGCCATGAATACATATGTGAGCAGGAGCGAAAATAAAGACAGAAGCATCAGCCTGAAGAAGTGCCATGCGCGTATAACGCCTCTGCCAAATCCCATACTCTTGAGAAGCGCAATATCAGATGTCTCCTCATCTATGAAGATATTTTCATAGAGCGATGTCAGGAGTATCAATACCACTGCACATACCAAAGATACAATGAGTATTATGAGATTGAACATCTCCTGGTAGCCTACCAGATAATGCGGCATTATCTCGTTATTATGAAGGACTGTGACCTCACCGTCCGGATAAAGAGCCTGCATCTTTTCGATTATTGCATTATGCTGTGATGCGGGCGCATCTATCGTGCAACTGAAAAAATTACCTCCGAAAACGGTCGAACCTTCAAATTCATCACCCATGATAATGATCGGTGTGTTATTACCGAACCTGTCTACAAATGCAGTAACAATGAATTCTTCTGTTACTTTATGGAAAGTAACGTGATCGTCTTCATACTTGTCATATTCCAGGCTGACAGTATCACCTATCTTTATTCCTTTTTCGTTGGCTGTGTAGTAGCCGACAGCAACTTCGTTCCTGAGCTTCGGAGCATTTCCTTCAATATATTTCATCTCAGAAGAAGGTGCATCAGTCCACATAAGCTGGCATACAGTTTCCTTATCTTCAAACTTAAACAGACCGCTGCCGTATTCATAAGTCACCATGTGAGCAGGAATGCTATTATTTTCAAAATCAGAATTAATGACATCTATTACACCCTTAAAACTGCCCTGCCCGCTGATGAGTTTTGAGTAATAGTCATCATCGATCGTGATTAAAAAGTCCATTTGTCCCTGCTGGAAATGTGTATAAGCATAATCAGGTGTCATGATCGTATCGTTAAGTCTTACGACAAACATAACAATGCAGATGCCGAGGACATACGCAACGATAAGAAGAATATATCTCTTAAAGCCTCTTAAGATATCACTGACTGCAAGGAACAACGGAACAGACAAGTGCTTCTTTTTGTTAAGCGAAAGACCGGGAATTGCGCTGAATCTCTCGCCCCTGTTCTCGCCATGAATGGCATCAATGACACTGATCTTATTCATTCTCCTGAGCGCGAAAAAGCTGAAAAGGGCAATGATGAGAATAGTCGTAATGCTCGCAATGGCACCTATTATGATCATCATCATTACATCAGGATACATGATGTGCATAACGAACTTGTTAAAAAGGAGCTTGCTTAATAAGAATCCTGCAGGAAGTCCTATGATGCCGCCCAATACGGCGAAAAAGAGATACTTAACTATAAAGAGCGTCTTGTAAGACAATGACCACACACCGATGGCCTTCATCATGCCGATCTCACGTTCTTCTCTTTTTATTGCTGACTTAAGGCTGAAATCTATAGTGATCATAGTCATCGCCATGATCGCAACAGCTACAACGAGCATGCAGCATGTCACTATGATCGCAAAAAGTCCGTCGTTATTAAGAAACAGTGCGCGGGAAGCATAACCGTCCGTATTCTGCTCCTTATACTTGATCATAAGGTCAGCTGTGGAATCTCTTAATGTGGTGATATAGTCCTTTATTCCGGGCGGAGCCGTGCAGATGAACAGATCGTGCTTTCTCGGGCATTCCGAATAGAAAATCTCCTTGTCATGATCAGACAGATACATGTTGTCTATCTGGGTTACCGCAGGATTCTTATAGATCGTGCTTACCGTAAACTCGTATACATTTCCTATCTGTGTCGTAAGCCTTACTTTTTCGCCTTCTTTGATGCCGAATCTGTTGCTTAATGTCTGGGAAACAGCTATGCATCCGTCAGGCACTTCAAAGTAATTGTTATCAAAATCGATCGGAATATCGTATTTATCCGGTATGTCCGTAATGATCACACTTGAAGAATAATGCACATGATCCGTAATGTTTTCTCCGATAAGTTCAATACCGGTAAAGCTTGTGATAACAACCTCATCATGAACACAATCATCTATAACAGGCAATTCATCCACATCTTTCATGAAGCGCTCAACAAGGCCTTCCTTATCGCTTATGCTCTGGTCAAGCCTGACAAAAACATCTGAAGAATTGCATTTCGCATACGTTTTCTTTTCGCCGACGAACATAGCGTAAATAAGTGTCGAACCGATTACCATAAAAGTAACGGCCGCAACCATAAAAATGAAGGTGACGATATTAAGACCCGGCTTATCCTTAATATCCCTTTTCAACATTCGAAAATACATATTACCAGCCCATCTCTCCCAACCAGTTTCTTACCCTGCGTTCTCTGCCTGAGAGATCATCGTCTTTCATCTTTCCTAAGTGAAGTTCACCCTGGATGTTTCCATCCACGAGATAAATGATCCTGTCGGAAATCGATGCGACTCTCTCACTGTGGGTAACCATAAGGATCGTTGTTCCCATGCGGTTAGCCTCAAGGAGTCTGTCCATGACTTCACCAGATGCCTTCGAATTAAGTGCACCGGTAGGCTCGTCTGCGAATATAACTTTCGGATGATTTATAAGTGCTCTGCAAAGGCAGGCTCTCTGCAGCTGTCCGCCTGATACTTCAGTGATCTCACGGTCAGCTTCATCAATGATGCCGAGCTTTCTCATCAGGTCTTCTGCATCTTTTCTTATCTCTTTCCTGGGTCTGATCTTTGCCTGAAAACCGGGAAGGATAATGTTGTCAATGATGCTGAGTTTCTTCATCATGTACATCTGCTGGAAGACAAAGCCCATCTTAAGAAGTCTTAAGTTAATAAGCTGCTTATCCTTCATCGAAGTGATCTCTTCGCCATCGAAAAAGACGCTTCCTGCAGTTACGTTATCCATTCCGCTGACAGCATAGAGCAGAGTGGATTTGCCTGAACCGGACGGTCCCATGACTGTAACGAACTCGCCCTCCTCTACTGAGAAGTTCACGTTCTGCAATACGTTATTACTTTGTTTGTTGACGATATAAGTCTTACAAAGATCTTTTGTTTCAATAACAGTACTCATAAATTTTCTCCTTTATTCCGTTTACGAGCACTATTCTGAAACTAAACTATTAAAAAATCCTTAAAGCGGCAAAAAAACTTCAAACTCCGTTTCTTCAGTCTCTTCAAGATAGCGGACAGCTATGTCTCCGCCAAGCTTTCTTGCTATAAACTGGGCTTCATAAAGGCCAAGGCCGTTGCCCTCTACATCATCCGCATTAGAGCCGCGCCAGAAGCTGTTAAACACATACGGCATCTCGCTTTCCGGTATACGGCTGCCGGTATCTCTTACCGAGAAAATATAGCCGTCTTCATTCTTATCCACTGTGATGTTTATGCCGCGGCCGTCACTGTATTTGATCGCATTATCCAAAAGCTGGACAAGAATGCGGATTATTCCGGTCTTATCCGAAGTTATCATTACACGGCTTTTCATGTCGATCTTATAAGGGATCCTTAAAACGTTAAGGCGGTTATCATATTCACGCTTAATGAATTCTTCGATCTCCGTAAGATAGAATGTTTCGATCCTGGGCTCGAAAACGACTACGCCCTTTGAAGCGCTCTCCAGAAGTTCCTTAACAAGATCTGTTATGTCATCGGCATTCTTGGTTATCTTGGAAGCTACTTCAGCGTCTTTCGGATCAGGCGTGCCGTCTTCCCTGTAAAGGCCGCTCTTGATCGCTTCGGAATAGAGCTTGATGTTTGCAACCGGAGTCTTGATACCATGAGCGATCGTGGAAACGAGCGTCAGCTGCTCCTTTTCCAATTGACGGAGTTTTCTGTTATCACCCGACAAACGGTCACGGAGCATATTCATTCCCCATATGTATTTTCCGAAGTACTTGTCCTTAGATTCGGGAAGCGCATCGGCATTTTCATTTTTCGCAATGCGTTCAGGATAATCGGAGAGCCTGTTGAACGGCATGATGACTTTGCGGTCTATATAAATAAAGAATAATACTGAGACAATAAAGCATGCCGCTACTACCGCTTCGCAAATTGCAATAGTCCTCTCCATGCTGTTTTCTTTGAATGAAAAGACCAGAAATCCATATACAGTGCCGTCTTTTGACAGGCTCCAGACCGAGTCTCCGTCTCCTAACTGCGCATAAGGACCTTCTTCAGCATCGGATCTCACAAAAACTATATCCGCAGGAATGTTATCCCTGCCATATTCTTTTGCCCAGTCGTTGTTATTTATAAGCTCAGCCAAAGAAGTCTCAATGTCTCCGATATCTTTTGAAGACATCTCGTTAGCGACACGGTTCATCAGGGTATTTCTTTGTCCTTCGGACTTTTTGTTTGAGGAAGCAATAAAGCAATAGACAGATACGCCTATAGCAAGGCATATAACGAAAAGCAGGATATACTTTCCTATATATTTACGCATCAGATAGCTGCCTCACCGAATTTATATCCGACTCTCCATACCGTATGAATATACTTAGGATCTTTAGGATCATCTTCGATCTTTTCCCTGAGCCATCTGATATAAACTGTAAGCGTCGATATCTCCGAGAAACAGTCAGAACCCCAGACAGCGTTAAACAGGACTTCTTTTCTTATGACCTTATCAGGGTTCTTCAGGAAATAAACGAGGATATCAAGTTCCTTGCCGTTAACAGGAATTATCCTGTCACCTTTTCTTACTGTCATATCATCAAGATCGATCTTAATATCTTTATATGTAAGTTCCTTATGTTCCTGTGCCATATCATAATTGCGGCGCAGAATTGCCTTTATCTTTGAAGAAAGGAACGGAAATGAAAATGGCTTTTCGATATAATCGTCAGCGCCGACATCAAGTCCTAAGATCTTGCTCTGGTCATCATTTTTCGCACTCATCATAAGGACCGGGATCCCCATATCCTTTCTGAGCATACGAAGTGTCTCATAACCGTCAAAGCCCGGGAGCATTACATCTAAAAGGACCAGGCGGAACTTATCTTCTTTAAGCGCTATAAGGCCTTCTTCACCTGTAGTCTTCCAGGAGACAGAATAACCATCCCTTATAAGGAAATCCCTTATAAGCGCACCCAATTCCTCATTGTCTTCCACGATCAAGATATCATTCATAAATTAAATCTCCACAGACATTATAGCAAAAGAAAAAGGCTGTCCCACTATGAGACAGCCCTTTAGAAAATCAAATAATATATTTCTTATATCAGTCGTTATTGAAATCGTAGATTTCTTTGCATGCCTTGAAGTAATCGTATGTAATGCTTCTTAAACGATATGAGAGGCTCTTAAGGATCATGTCGATCTTTGCAGGACTGGACTGGAAGAGGCTGGGGAGTGAATCTGCATTGATGATCTCAACACGTGTATCACCTACTTCAGCAACTGCTGTTGTGTCACGGCCTTCGCCTGTGAGCATTTCCATCTCACCGAAGCAAGCAACAGGCTCAACTTCCTGGAGCTTCAATTCGTCTACCTGGCCGTACTTGCTGTAGATGCCGACCTTGCCGCTGTGGAGAATGTACATGCACTTGCCGATGTCACCTTCCTTGAAGATGATCGTACCGTAATTATATGTCTCACCGTCTTCTGAACTCTGGATAAGCTTGGATGCTGCACGGAGCTCTTCTGCACTCGGACGCTCGAGTCTGAAATTCTTTGATGTAAGGTAAATGGACTGCTGTGCCATCTGAGCGAAGAATCCGAGATACTTATCTCTGGAGTTTGTTCTTCTGACGTCGTCTAAAGCCTTCTTAGCTTCGTTGCAGTCATCAGTCATCTTCTTGATTCTGCTTCCGAATACTTCCATGATGGAAAGGATCTTATCAGGATTCTGTGTAAAATATTCGTTCAAAGCCTCAGCAGGGATCTCAACAACTTTAACATCGCCTATAGCAACTACTGTAGAGCTGCGGGGATAGTTCTCAATTACAGCCATCTCGCCGAAATACTGGCCGGGTTCGATAACAGCTACCTGAACCTCATCAGCCTTATCGTAATTCTTAAAAACACCTACTCTGCCTTCCAAAAGCTGGAAAAATGTATTGCCGCTGTCTCCTTCTCTGATTATGACCTCGCCACCGTTGAATGTTCTCTCGAATGTGCTCATTGGAAACCCCCTTGGTCTTTAGAAATGCAGACAAATGTCCTTAAATAAGACATGTGCCGTATAAAATCGATTGTATTTTTTATCAGCCCGTTTGTCAATTATATGCGTATGCCATAGAGGAATTTGACACTTAGTTGCGGCAGCTTTTCTTAAGCAAGATCAGACCCGGTTAATCCTCTGTTCTGAAATAGATCTTGGTGATTGCACTCTGGTCTCCCGTGAGAGCAACATAAACAGTGTCATCTTCTGTTTTGATCTTCGTAATGCTCTTAAGGAGGATGCCGCCGTTTTCGGTAATTACAGTAATGGTCTTACCGTCGCGCTTTAATGAGACGTGGCAGTCAAAGCCATCTTTGTTAAGCTTCTTCCAATGATCCCAGCCGTCAAATCTGTCGTTTTTATTAATAATAACTTCATTAGATGCATAGTTTCCGGTTTCCCAGACTTCGCCGTCAAGTCTTACCAGTGCAAACTCTTTATAGTCTTCATCAGTGACCTTTCCGTTCGAAGAAGTGAAAATACATACAAACGGGCAATGCCAGATAAGTCTTGCCGTAGGAAGGCTCTTTGCGTGGAAATCGATTTCCATTGTCTTTTTGAGCGGCACACCGTCTGTAGCATCGGTCCTGTAGCCGTCAACCTGGACATTGGGAACATCGCCTGATTCTCCGTCAATATAGGAAACCAGTTCGGCAATACGCGGGATGTAATCTTCCGGGATCTTTTCATCGGAACGCTTTATGGAAATGACGTTCAGATGGTAATAAGCGCCGGAAAAACTCAAATAGCAGTATCTGGTACTGTCAGTAAGAGCAACAGTATATTCGACCATCTTGTCATCACCGATCAGTTTAATGAGCATGTGGTCTTTATGCCTTACTGCTTCTATCTCATATTCACTGAATGCTTTGTTATCCGCGATGGCCGAAGAAGACTTCATATTTAAGATTTCAGGCTTTACAACTCTTGCTTCGCCTAATTTATAATTGCCGTCATATTTGAGTTCGACATATTCCGTATAAAGCAGCTCTCCGGATAATTTATCTGCTGTGTGGACTCTGCCGTCCAAAGCATCAAAGAGCACTAGTACAGGCTGGCAGTCTTTTGCCTTGTGACCTTCAAACGGTGTTATCCTTATACGGATATTAACCTTGTGGTCAGGGATTGCGAGGATGCCTTCTGTATGCACATCCCTGAAACCTTCAAAACTGAATTCATCATTACCGGCGAATTCCTTTACATCCTCTTTTTCGCGCATCGCATATTCCTGGTCCTCGTCGATCATGTGGATCATAAGCGTTGCGAACTGGGGATCAAACTGTCCGCCCATCTCCTCAATGAATATCTGTCTGACAGTTGACTGAGGGAGCGGGTCTCTGTAGCTTCTCTTGGAAGTCATTGCGTCATAAGCATCCGCTACTGCGATTATCCTTGCAAGTTCAGGTATATCACTTCCTTTAAGTTTTTCCGGATAACCTCTTCCGTCAAATCTCTCATGATGGTGATGGGCACCGATGCTGATATAAGGGAACTCAACGATACTGGATAAGATCTCCTTACCGATAGTCGTGTGCTCTTTTATCTTTTCGTATTCTTCGTCTGTCAGCTTTCCTTTTTTATTGATGATCTCATCAGGAACACCGATCTTGCCGATGTCGTGAAGGAGCGCCGCATAATAGATTTCTTCGCATTCTTTATCGTCTTTGCCCGAGAGTTTAGCAATCATCTTTGAGTAGCCGGCAACTCTCGAAGAATGACCGTGAGTATACTTATCCTTAGCATCGATTGCAGAAGCTAAGGCTTCTGCCGTCTGTTCAAACAATCTCTTCATACTCTGCTGCTCGGCCGTCAGGAACTCGATCCTGAGATCATTTGCACGCTCAATAGATTCATTCATATCCTTTAAGGCAAACAGGTAGAGCAGTAAAGCCATTGCGGCAACTGTTGAATGTATAAGCGAAAGGCCATAAAGCTTTAACTGCAGAATAGAAGCAGTCAGCGGGAATGACGAGAACAAGATCAGGGACAGGCTTATCATCGTATGAAGTTTCTTATAGTTCTGAACGATAACTGTTACCTGCAAAATAAGCATAATTGCCGGAATCAGATAACATACTATGAATCCCGGACCTCTCTGATATCTGTTCTGGGCATCAAAAGTATAATAAAGGCCTGTAAACTGGGATACTGTGAGCATTACCACACCGGCCAGACCTAAATAGTTTACGACCTTAAGCCTCAGATAGCCTTTAGCACTGTTTGTATCCGCATATAAGTTGATGACATAAGCGTTGAATGCATATAAGACGCCGATATCCATCGTGAATACCATAAAATTGCTGATCCTGACGATCCAGTAGCCCGCCTGGGACGGATCTCCCCTGAATGCATATGCAAAGCAGTCAGCCAGCATAAGAACCATTGAGCAGATCTCAACTGCCAACAGGGCAGTACGTCTTTTTTTCGGGAGAGCTTTCATGAACAGCACAAAAACAGCAATAACGCCGCACATACTGCTCAGGATCATCATTATATTCATTTGATGTTTGGTCAAAAACTCAATCATATCTAAATAAACACCAAACAATAGAATCAGAAACAGGACATCAGTTTACGATTCCTTATCCATTATATTTCAGATTATCAACCGATATTGATATTTGGTCAAGAAAAATCAATAAGAACTATTTATTACCAAATGCTTAATAAAAAGAAGATATACACTGTAAATAAAAAACGACCGGACTATATTCCGATCGCCAAACCGCTTTAGGTTAATCATAGAAAATGGTGGATGCTACAGGACTCGAACCTGTGACCCCCTGCACGTCAAGCAGGTACTCTAGCCAGCTGAGCTAAGCATCCGTTTTCGAACTTTGAAAGTATACCTTGTTTTATTGTATTTGACAATCTGTTCTTTTTTCGTATTTCAGCAGGTCTTTATTAACAATTTGTGAATAGAATTATGAATTTCAGACCAGATTTCTTATATTACAAAAATTGGTTTTTTGTTAGAAATCATTTCTGCATTTGATGTTTTCAAAGAGAAAAAGTGTGCCAAACCCCTTGAATATCAAAAGGTTTACATCATTTTGCACAAAAACTGTTTCCGGCGTTTGTTAGGATATACAAAATGGAAGAAATTATGAAAAATATGAACACATTGTGAACGAACTGTGATATATTTGTTTCATAAGGAGCACAAACAAATTCGGGGAGGTCTATTATGAGAAGGATTGGAAAAACCAGAAAAGGATTTACACTCGTAGAGATGGTATTGGTAATTGCCATTATCGTTATTTTGGCTGGCGTTCTTGTTGTAGGTATCGGTACTTATCTTAATAAAGCAAGAGCTGCCTCTTCCTCAATTACAGAACGTAACAGTTCAATTGAAGTAGTTGCATCCATAATCGATCTTCATCTGGACGGTTAATTAGAGAATTTGAGCCTGTCTCAAGGGTGATCAGACATCAAAACCTCTTATCCATAAAAGTGAAGCACGCAAAAAGCCTCCCTAATTTTAGGGAGGCTTTTTGTAGGTGTATATTTTTCGTTTTATTCGAGTACGACCTTCAGGATCTGCGGGTTGTGATCGCTGTTAACAAAGCCCAGATCTTTTACTTCATATGATTCTACGCGGATGTTTTTCGATACGATGAATCCGTCGATCATATAGTACTGCAGTGTTCCTTCGTTACCTGTCAAAGGCTTATAGAGCGATCTGCATGAAGCTACCTTTGAATCCATCAGGAACTCGCCGTCATCTGCAAAAGGAGAAACATCCATAAATGAAGGCTGCCACTGCTCGGGATATACGGCAAAGTCATTCTTCACGTTAGAGAAGCTCTGGTTAAAGTCGCCGCCTGCGATTACGTAATTGCCCTTTGCTGTTTCTTCACGGAAAACATCCATGAGCATCTGTGCCTGTGCTGCCTTACCCTCACCGTCATCATATGCCTCAAGATGGAGGTTAACGATTACGAGTTCCTTGCCGCCTTTAACAGGGATCCTCGTGATAAGAAGACATCTCTTAAGATTAAATGTCCTTACCGGCCAAGAGAACGGACAAGGAAGCTGGACTCTTGTCGCAGATGTTGTGGGATATCTGCTGAATGTTGCGATTCCCGAATCGATCTTGCCCATAGGCGGGATCGGGAAAGGTGCGTATTTATCCTTAAAGTTATTTGCAAACGCACTGTTGTTATATCCGAGACTAAAGAAGAATGACGTCTCATTCAGGTGATGGCTTCTGTCACTGTTAAGATCGATCTCCTGAATAAGAAGGATATCCGGATCATTGGATTTGATCTCCTCTACTATCGCAGAAAGATTCGCCCTGACTCTGGCTTCATCAGCCGTATAGACCATCTTTCCGCCGTCCATGAAGAAGTCGGCATTATCGCCCAAAGCACCGTAACCAATATTCCAGGCCAGAAGATCTATCTCTTCTCCAATTTCAAGTTCCTTTGTCTGTGGATGCAGAGAAGTAATCCTAACGTCCTCGGTATCAGCAGGTTTATATTCGACGGCTGTAAGCCATCCGAGCAGGCCTGCTGCAAGAACTACAAGCACAATTACAATTACCAGCAACACTTTGAGAATCGTCTTGACAACCTTCATAGCAACTCCTCACTCCATATATGGAATATACAAAGAGTATTATAAACTATTTTTTACATAACAGTATTAAAAGGAAGTTTCAAAACAGAGGTGAATATTACATCTTTTATTCGCGTTCCTTAAGCATGAGATTCACTCTGTTTTCGATTATTCCTATGACATCATCAAGCGATTTCTGTCCTTCAAAATATGCCGGCATTTCCTCATTCATTATTACGATAACTGCCGAATCTGTATCAGGCACCGTTATCGCATCTGAAACCTGATCCATGTACCAGCCGATCATATCTTTACTCATCACAAAACCCGTCGGGTCGCTTCTTCCGCTCAACCGCTTATTGTTGTTGATAACATAGTTTTCCAATGCGGTTCTGCATGTGCTCTTCAGTACCGGATTGCCGATCTCATCCAGGATCTGAATCTCGGGTGACATCATTTTCAAGACGAATTCCCATGCACCGTCCTGCAAAGGGCAGCAGCTGGTAATGCCGATTCCTGTGCCGTTGATAGTCTCAGCGTGTCCGTCAGGAGAAGGGATTCCGATGATCTTGTATTGCTTATAGTTCCTGCCATAATCTCTCATAAACCACTCGCCGAACAGGTTCTGGAGTATCTCTGTATTCTTGCCGGGTTCACCGAGGACATTGTCGTATTCCATTTCATCAGGAACAGACTTAATGTAGTCTGCGATCTTTCTAAAATTTTCATTATCAATAGAGAATCTTCCGGCATTGCTATATGTGATACATTCAGATCTTTTCACCAGTAATTCCAGCAAAGACAGATCGTTATCAGTAAGAACACTTCTGCCGTCATTGTGTTCTCTTATAAGTCTGTCGTATTGTTCAAAAGTCAATCCGGCTGCACCGTCATCAAGAAACGAATCCATTGTCATAAAGCCGTCTACCGTAAAGGAGTAATCCAATCTGTAATGCTTGCCGTCAATGCCGTTTGGCTGCAGGACGAAATCCATGTATCCGCCGCTGTTAAGGTTCTTATCGGAATTGATCCTGTCAGTAAGATCTACAAGATATTTAGTATTGTTTAACTGAGCGGCGTCTTTTCCATAAATAACCAGATCCGGCCCTGTTCCCTCTCTGATATCAGCCATCAGAAGATCCACGGCATTTGATTCATACGAGATTATCAGCGAGCGGTCATATACCCAGTTTTCTTTATGCCATACTTCCATTGCCGATTCATAATACTTCTCGCTTACCTTGACGAAATATTTGCCTGAACTTCTGTTGAATTCATTTACCGCAGTCCATTCCTGTTCACTCATCCAATCGAGATTTGCAAGTGTTAATACCTTCTTCCCCGCACAGGGATTCTCATCAGCTTTTGAAAGGCTGACAATATAAGATGTTGAAAAACCACCTGCCGAAGCCTGCTTTTCGGCAAAGAAAACCACTTTGTCATCAGATGCAAAAACTATACGTTCTTCGGAATCAAACTGTCCTGTTATAAAAGAGTTTTTCAGATCCATAACCAGGCTGCTCTTACCGCTTTCAGGATCTAACTTATATATCTTTTTGTCATCGCAGTTGAAAAGTCCTTTGCCTGGCACATATTCGGCAACATCGACATCAAGATCAGTTTCAACAGTTTTCATTTCGAAAGTGTTGACATCAAATGTACAGTAAAGCTGCCTGGACCTGCCGTTAACGGAAACCTCTGCAATAAACACCGGAGTGCCGTCAACATCCATCAGATTGTGGATATAATCAAGACTTACATCGGGATCAAACTTCGGAACAAAAGATCTGAGATTACCGTTATCATTTACACAGATCCTGTATGTCCCTTTTCCGTACAGATCACTTGAATGAGCAATGTATATGAGTTTATCTCCGCAGCTGACTATCTCGTTCACCGACGAAAACTTTGCACTGTCATCGGGAACATCAAGAGAGAACGGGTTCTTAAGCGTCCCTTTCTCAAAATCAAGTTCATATCCCTGCCTTACCGTTTTAGATTCTTTTTCAAGATACTGACTGATTACTGCAAAGTACTTTTCGCCTGATTTATATATAACTTCCGGGGAATAGATCTGAGCATCACTTCCGAAATATTCTTCAAGTTTTATCTGTCCTAACAAGGCGCCGTCATAGGAATAATGCATTAAAAGGTTTAGGGGAATGATCTTATCATTATTGTTTGAATAGACCACAAAACCCAATATTATCGAATTTTCATCAGGCGCATAGCAGCGGCTCGACATATCAAAATCTTTAAAATTAACAACGGCACTGATATCATCAGGAGTTACAACAGTGACAGTATCATTCCACCACTCGCTGTCTTTCTGAACAGTCCTGACTTTGGATAAAGTCCTATTGCTCATGTTGCATGATGCAAGCCCGGACAGCATGACAAGTGCCGTTAAAGCGCACATGATCTTCTTCATATTGATTCCCCCAATTAACCCCAAAAATGTGTTTTATAGCAAGGCCTCTCCTGCTAGAGCGGCCCTGTTAAACATCTAAACAACTATCCTTATCAGATCTTCGGGAAAGAAAGAGTAGCCTTAAACAGGTCTCCGTCAGTCGTCAGTCTGAGTTTGCCTTTTTGAAGTTCAGCAAGATTGCCTGCGATAGAAAGGCCCAGGCCACTGCCTTCGGTGTTCCTTGAAGAATCGCCTCTGGTAAATCTTTCCATGAGTTCTTCTTCAGTCATGTTAAGCTGTTCTTTTGACGTATTCTTGAATGTGAATACCGCTTCATTTCCAATATCTTTAAGGTCTACATATACTCTGGTTCCGGGCAGTGAATACTTGCAGATATTATTCAGAAGATTATCGAATATACGCTGCATTCTTCTGCCGTCTGCCATGATCCTGACAGGTTCTTCAGGAACTGATGTTATGAGAGCCAGATTATATTCTCCGAACTTTTCCTCATATTCTCCTGCGCACTGCGAAATGAATACCTGTGCATCACAAGGCTGAAGATCTACTTCGAGATTTCCTGTAGATGCCTTCGATGCTTCAACGAGATCTTCAAGAAGAGTCTTAAGTCTCTTGGACTGCCTTACGAGAACCTCAGAATATTCCTTTGTCTTCTCGCTGTTCTTTTCTTCTTTCGAGATCAGATCAGCATAGTTGATGATCGAAGTAAGAGGCGTCTTTATATCGTGAGAAACGTTAGTGATGAGCTCAGTCTTCATCCTCTCGCTCTTAAGTTTTTCTTCCAAAGCGATCTTCTGGGCAGCAGCCATGCTGTTGAGATTTACAGCGTGCTTCTTTATCTCAGGCAGCATCCCCTTTGTATCAACAACATGATCGAAATGTCCTTCTGCAAGTTCCTGCGCGCCCTTCTTGATCCTGTTTATCTGAAGTGTTATAAGGATCAATGCAGGAAGAACTGTAAACGGTGCCAGGAACAAGAGAACTGCATCCAGTCTCCAGCTGTGCACTGCTATAACGAGTGTCCAGCAGAACATCAGGCCAATAAACACCAATATGACTTTCCATAAGAGTTTCATGTTCTTTATGATGGTCAATAAGAATCTTCCGATTGCTTTAATACCCTTCCACAGAAGCATAAGGATCTTATAGATCAAAGTATTCTTTATAAGTGTCTTTGTCTTGATCCTTACGGCAAAGCTCATACAGAACAACGGGAAAAACAGACTGCAGACAGCAATGCATCCGATGCCGACCTCATCCTCAATAGTACCGCCTAAGGCAGCTAACGCCAATGAACCGAATATGTAGATAGCCAGAAGAATATCAAATGGCATCTTATGGAAATACCACGGAACGATCTCTTCTTTCTTCGGTCTTCTTCCAGCTACGCTCATGAGTGCCACAAAGCTGACGATCATCAATACCAATGACAGTACTGCTATCAGATAGATGCCGATCTTAAGCGAATAGAGAAGATGATGTACAGTAGAATAGATCTTGTATATGTCTACGATATTGCTGTTGGGATTAATTCCGCCTTCAACAATATAATACTCAGTGTAGTAATTATTCTGATGGAGCTCCTCGTAAACGGCAAAATCACCGGAAACGCCTGAAACTTCATAATAATCACTGCCGGACTGCGTGGGCGGCAATACACACACATATACTCTGTAAGGATATGAATCAAGCTTTGTTGTCGATTTGGCCAGAACATTTCTGTGGCTGTCGAGGATCTTGAAAGAGAAGCTGCCATAGTCAGATACAGTAAAATTATCAAACTTTCCGGTCCTGTAATTAAGATTGCTTTCAAATGCATCTCGAGCCGAACGGATCGTCATGGAATCCATATTCTCGTTCAGGATATCCGCTTCGGTCTTCATATAATAGTCATAGCAGATCATATATGTTGCGCCAAGAACAGACAGCGCAAGCGTTATGGTCGACAATATGACCGTTGCATAGAGCAATCCCTTGCCCACATATGTCCTGAAAAAATTCCTCATATTATTTTCCCTTTTGGATCTTATATCCCTGTCCGAAAACAACTTTTATATATCTCGGATCAGCAGGATCTATCTCCGTCTTTTCCCTTAAATGTCTTATATGAACAGCTACAGTATTGTCAGCACCCATCGGATCTTCGTGCCAAACCTCCCTGTAGATTTCTTTAGGCGAGAATACCCTGTTCGGATTCTCCATCAGGAGCTTTAAGATATCGAACTCCTTTTTGGTCAGAGAGATATTCTCGCCGTCCAAAGTGACTGTCCTTGCATCATAGTCAAGTTCAAGTCCGCCAATGGTAAGCACAACTGAAGATTTCTTTGCCCCGGCGCCGAGGCTTAAGAATCTGCGGAGTTGCGACTTGACCCTCGCACATACTTCGAGAGGGCTAAATGGCTTTGTTATATAATCATCTGCTCCGACATTAAGTCCCAACACCTTATCTGCATCTTCACTTTTTGCAGTAAGAAGTATTATCGGGACATTCGAAAATCCCCTTATTTGCGACATTGCTTCTATTCCATCCATAACGGGCATCATAATGTCCATAAGTACCAAATGGATCTCATTATCCCTTACCACATCAACTGCTTCTTTTCCGTTATGGGCCTCATACAAAACATAATCAGGATCGTTAAGATAGATCTTAAGCGCGTTAACGATATCCTTCTCGTCGTCACAAATGAGTATATTAGCCATTATTTCCCCTCCTCATGTCACTGCTATTCTACATTTCCCCTGATTAAGATAACATAAATAAAGTTCTTAAGATTTCATTAAGTTTTGATATTTAATGGTAAAATAAATCCGGTCTTCACCAAGGCTTAATAATTTAATCGGAAAAGGAGTCATTATGTCACAGTTACTCAGAATCAAGTGCCCTTCATGCGGCGAAGTCCAGGATATTCCGGCTAACGGTCCTTGCAGAAAGTGCAACACAAACATCGTTCTTCCTGAGGACGGCGTCATTCAGATCTACCGTATGGGTTCCCCTTTGGGAGTAGCAGTAGGTATGAGTATCTATTTGAACGAAATCCCCTTGGGCCACCTCGCAAACGCTGAGTCCATCAGAATCCCTGTTACATATGGTCACTATAAGCTCCATATGACACACGGCATGAACAGAAAGTGCAAGGATGCTGAGTTTGACATCACACCCGAGAACAGATTCGCTTATCTCAAGGCACGCCTTAAGATGGGCCTCATCACAAACACAGTTGTAATCGAGCCTTCAACAGCTGATCAGATGCCTAATCCTTAAATCGGTAAAACAATAAAATAATAAGGGCGCCTCAATCAAAATTGGGGCGCCCTTTTTTAATTCTTATTTAGTCTGTCTTTTAATCTGACTGCCATTTTCTTTCGGTATCGACCACGTTGTCACAGATAACGGTTACCGCGGCCATTATATCTTTATAACTTTCATCGAAAACCATGACCCTGTACTCATCATTTACGACTTGGCTCGAAGTGTCGATACGGCCGATGGTAAGAGATCCGACCCTGATATCAAAATCAGATCCCATAAGATTTCCTGCAATATGGAAATCCTGTCCGTTAAGAGTGCCTTTGAGTTCAGGACTTGTGAGCTTGATCTTCGTTTTTATCTTTCCGATATCCTTTCCTCCATCATTAATAACATATTCAGGAGGAACGATGACAGGCTTTTTCTTAAGTTTAACCGCTTCCTTACCGTCCTTAAGGATCGAAAAATTATGTCTCGTGATATCGCCTTCAACATGATATACAACGTTCCCGTTCTCATCGAACATATCGAACTTGGGCTTTAGTGAAACAGCCTTCTGCTTCATATAGAATTCGAGTGCACGGCCGGTAGAGGTCTTAAGAGAAGCTGATACCCTGCTCTCTGTTATATCTTCCCCGTTTTCGAGGCTTACCAGAACTTCTGCAAGTTCATCGACAGCATGGTCGGCATCTGACTGGTTTTCGTCCTTATAACCCATATAAGTACCAACCGTAAAATCCGCAGCAGAATGCACACTACTTACGCCTTCCGTACCGATCTTGCCTGCAATG
The DNA here is from genome assembly GCA_003149065.1 of Ruminococcaceae bacterium R-25. Classification (NCBI taxonomy): domain Bacteria; kingdom Bacillati; phylum Bacillota; class Clostridia; order Eubacteriales; family Oscillospiraceae; species Ruminococcaceae bacterium R-25. Next base: position 717,145 of record QGFZ01000002.1, on the reverse strand, counting down.
ATGTTCTTGCCGTCCACACGCACGAAAAGATCGTACTTCATTGAGACATGAACATATAAGACCGCTTCAAAGTCTCCGATGCTACCCATGACAGGTGTTCCAAAAGTAACCTTAACCGCGGAAAGCTTTTTTAAAAGGTCCTCGTTAGTAAAATTCTGCTTGTTCGGAATCCTGGCAAATCCGGTTCCGTTCGGCTTGGTCATATCAAAAAATGCCATTTGAGATGCACTCCCCTCTTATATCTTGGGTTCACTTTTTGATTTTACCATGAATGATAATCAGCAGCAGCACTCAGATTTCGCCACATTTTTGCCCTTGACTCTTCTGGTTTATCGAATTAAACTAACTGTGGTTTAACACATTAAACCAATCAACGTTGAGGTTAGCAACATGGAAGAATTAGTATTATTTGAAGCTGAAAAAAAGTTGATGGAGATCATCTGGCAGGAAGCACCTATTGAGTCAGGCAAGCTGGTGAAGATCGCAGGTGACAGTATCAATTGGAATAAGTCAACTACATATACTGTTCTTCGCAAGCTGATCGCAAAAGGTTTTGTCTCAAATGAGGATACGATCGTGAGAGTTCTTATTCCCAAGGAAAAAGTACTGATATCGGAGAGCAATCAGATCATTGAAGACAGTTTCTCCGGTTCCCTGCCAAAGTTTGTGGCAGCTTTTTTCGGCAATAAGAAAACGTTGAGCGATGAGGAAGCCGATGAGCTGATGAAACTCATTAAGGAAAATATGGAAGGTGGAAAGTGATGGACGGATTATTCCTTAAAGTTCTTGAGATGTCTGTTACGGGAAGCATCGTAATCCTTATTACCGTGCTTGCCAGATTCCTTCTTAAGAAAAGATCCAAGAGGTTTGTCATGATCCTTTGGGCTGTTGTGGCCTTCAGGTTGCTTGTACCCGTCAGCTTTGAATCGTCACTCAGTTTCTTTAACCTGATTCCTTTGAAGACACAAACCTTAACTGCTACTTCACAGGTTCAGGATGCAGCCACACCTGACACTTTTGCTGATACAGGAACTGTAACAGCAGATTATGCTGCAAATAAAGAGAGGCAGGATATCAGTCTTGCTGAACCGGCCGTTAATATGGGGAATGAGCCTCTTGCCAAAAACCTTGTAAGTGCAGATCCGTTACCTGATATCAAGATCATACTCTCAACAGTATGGCTTATTGTTGCTTTGGGCATTACGTTTTTTTGTTCTGTCCAATTCATCTTACTTAAGAGAAAACTAAGCAGCGCGAGAAAAATAGGCGGCAATGTTTATGTATCTGACAAGATCAGTGCACCGTTTGTTTTCGGTCTTTTGGTACCCAGGATATATTTACCTGACGTTCTCGATAAAAACGAGAAAGAATATGTTCTGCTTCACGAGAGGACCCATATAAGACACGGTGACTGGCTTATCAAGATCATCGGCATGTTCGCTGTTGCCGTTCACTGGTTCAATCCGTTAGTATGGCTTGCTTACAAACTTTTCGAACAGGATATCGAGATGAGCTGCGATGAGAGCGTCGTGTCAAAAATGGATGCTGATCTGAAGCAGTCCTATACAATGTCGATCGTTTCATTCGCAAAGAAGAGCAACGCCAAAAGATATCTGGTAACACCGTTGGGATTCAGCAAAGTCAATTTCAGCAAAACGGAGGTTACAAACAGAGTGAAAAATATAATCAGTTTTAAACAGGGTAAGACTGCCACAGCAGTTATTATTACCGCAGTTCTGCTCGTTATCGGTGCGGGATGTTCTTTAAACCCGAAAACAAACGGTGTAAGTCCCGATAACCTGAACGAACAGGAAACAAAGGCAACAACTGAGACACAAGCAGATGTTACAGAAACAAAGGCAACTGAAACAGAATATATTGTGGATAAACCCGCAGAAAATGAGACCGGTCCTTTGTGGAATCAGGAAGTAGACGGTCCCAAAAACTTCGCAATATACGTAAAGGATCTCATCGGCACCCCGTATGCAGCCGGCGGCGATTTCCCGGATAAAGGTTTTGATGAAGTGGGTTTTGTAGCGTATTGCTATAAGTATTACTTTTCTGTGGGCATGGGAGCAACTGCTGAAGAAATATGTGCCGGTTTCGACGGCTCATATGACTCAACACCGATAAATTCTATTCATGTCAGCGATGTAGTTGTCTATGACTCCGGTATTGTTGCAATCTACGTCGGTAATGGAGAGGTGGTATATGCATCGAAAAAAGACGGCTGCGTTACCTCAGGCAGCCTTACCATGGAAAGCATCAGGGCAATAAAGCATTTTATTGACTATTCCGACACGATCGAAGGACTCGGCTAAAGACTGTAATTCTACAAAGCAAAAAGTAAATGCCTCGCAAACGCATTGTTTACGGGGCTTTTCTTTATGGAGCCATCAGATATGATAAAGACCCGTCATCTCCCGCTCCATGTATTCAGAAGTTCCAACCATAACCCCAACAAGTACAAGATTCCCATTCCCATCAACACTTCCGAAATTAAGCCTGTAGATGACACCGTTATCGCCAAGATAATAGAGGCTATCGCCATAGAACGAATTATCGATCTCATAAGCAGGAGTTCCGTATTGCGCGATAAAATCTTCTTTAGTCATACCGAATGCAATGTCATTCAGTTCAAACCCGATTCCCATATCATTTCTGATTTTTACAGCAGCGACCTGGTCAAAACCTCTTGTATGGGCATAGCTGTCATAACCGTAGCTTCTGTCTAAATACACAAAGAACTGCGGAGCATCGTAATGCGTATTATCGCTGCCAAATATCCACAGCATAATATATCCGTCGAAATACTCGTAATCCGTGTCGTACCCCAATTTAGTCAGATCATCAACGGTACAAGGAAGCGTGACTTCATCTCCATCGATCTTAAACGTCCCAGAGATTGGTCTAGAGCCTTCGGCAGGAGTAAACTCTGTCACTGCAGGTATATTGCTGACCATAGTGTTTATTCCGATTATAAGCTGTCCAAATAATCCGTATACGAAAAAAATCATTCCGCAAAAACCGATCAAAGCGCCGCAAATGATTCCTGCAACAAATGGTTTTTTACCCTTTGCAGTGAAAACTATCGATACGATCAACAGGACTGTTCCCACAAGAAATGCGATAGCACTGACCGTAGTGATTATCGAATAAACTAAAGTGTTATCCATAATCCTGCCCCTCTGAAATCAATTAATATAGACACTATGTATTTACTTCAGAAAACCGTCTTTTTCTTCACAACAAAACAATATGGCGTTATTGAGCATGTTGCTAGATGACTATCATTCGTTAACTTTTTCCTCTGTTGTTCTCAAAATCTGTTATAGCCTTGCGCACTTTAAAAAGGTCTTTTTTGATCTTGTCTCTTTCTTCGATAAGCGGTTTAAGCTTTCTGTCGAGGTCTTTAGCTGTAGATTGGGTTGCAGAATAACTTAATAACGGCTCGTAAACATTATATTCAGCAAAAATATCCTGGTATCTCTTGTAATGCTCCCATTTTTGTTTAACAGGCTTGATCTCCGTCTCTTTCTTCCAAAGGAGTTCAAACGTGTTGATAAGCTTTATGCAAAGTGAAAAAAACTCTTTGTCTTTCTCCCATGCGCGGAGCTTACCTTCTTCGGCACGTTCTCTGACATTCTTGATCCTGACTGTTGATAAAGCGGAAGGATCCTCAACATCGTTAAAAGATTTCCATTTGCCCGCGCAAAGGATGCGTCCCCGCAATGCTTCAAAATCGTAGGAGCATGTCATAAGAATACATTTGTACCATATGTCTGCATCATTAAATTCTCCAATCGCTAAGGATTTTCTGGCCTTGGATGCAGCATCCCTGTCAAAGATGACCGAGCTTCCATACGCCACGCCACAGTGAGTGCATCTGTAGATCTTATTCTCCTTGTCAGGGAGCAGTTCAGCACCGCATTGAGTGCAAATCACCTTGATACTGTTATCCATATCCTTATTCCTCTGAATAATCCTGAAGCGAGCTGTACACCGGTGCCTGCTTATCCGAGCCGGAATGATCCATCAACAATAACTCACGGTAATAGTTGTCATACTTATTCTCAATCTCATCGAGCTTTTTTCTGGTTTCAATTAACTCTTTCCTGATGTAATACATTTTCTTTATATGGGAATTACTACCAAAATGTCCCGTCACCTTGACCAGTACTACAATAATTATAAATAAAACAGCACATCCTAGGCCACAATATATGCCAGACACGGGGGTACCGCTTACGAAAACTCCCAGAGTCAACAGTATAAACAGGAACATAAAAAAGTACAGTAATCCACGACCGCTTTCCTCTGTCTGATTTTGTTTTGCAATCTCATTCTTGGATTTATTTTCTGCATTAGTCAGCTCACTTTGGAGCCTGGTCTGTTCTTCTATGGTAACAAGCAGTTCTCCGATCCTTGTGAAAAATGGAACATCTTCTTCCTTTGCGCGCTTCTTTACATCAGTCAGCTCATTAACCATGCCCGTCCACTCACAGGACCTAATCCTGTCCATCGACTGGAAAGATTCGAGACTTCTGAGTTTTCCCGCGCAGAGCACAATACCCTTAAGAGCATCGAAATCCTGTGGTTCACTTTTCAGAATGGAATCAAACTTATCTTTGGCGGCATTGAACTCCATTTGCTTCATGTTTGTTTCCGCATCATTCAGGATCTCTCTTTTATGCATTTGGGCAGCATCGAAACCATTTCCGCAGAAAGGGCACTTAAATACTTCTTCGCTTCTGTTAACGATCAGAGCGCCGCCGCAAGTCGCACATGTATACCTGACTAATTCTCTCATTGGTCTTATCCCCATTAAATGAAAAACATATTCGAGTTGATGCACTGAACGGTTTTTGAACTATGTTATTTGCGATAAAGCTTTCTTATACGATTTTGCGCGAGCGGTTATTTAACAATTTACGATTCTTGCTATATGGTACAATTCCCCGTTCATATTCGTCTCCTGACAATAAGCCGGTCACCAAAATCCTAAAATTTTACGATCCAAGATATTCCCTAGATACAATCATTATATCATGCTCATTGATGGTTGCTTTTACTATTTTCGATGGTCGATTTAATCTCATCTTTGCTTCTGAAATCACCAGGAAATACAGAATAAATCTCAAAGGCATTTAAAGCTACTATAGCATGGCAGTTGAAATTTCGAATGTTAAAAACAAATAGAGCGGTCCATAAGCAACAAATAAACAACAAAAAGCACTTAAGAAAAATGCTTTAATCAAACCTCAAGAAATGTAAAAGCCCCGCAAACGCATTGTTTACGGGGTTTTCTTTATGGAGCCATTTGTGGGACTCGAACCCACGACCTGCTGATTACAAATGGATTCCCCCACAATTTATAACTTTTCAAAAACTAACGCAAAGCCTTGATTTTATTGGGTTTGCGGGGCGTTATCCGAACATATGTTCACGCACTTTTTTGTATCTTTTTGGAAAAACGTTAACCAAACGTTAACCAAATTCACCTCTTTTTTCTTCGTTTAATTAAGCCACTCAAACTGTCGACCGCTCTCGCCTTTGCTTCGTCTTGAGGGTTGGCATATACATTCATAACAAGAGCCGGAGAACTGTGTCCTAAAAGTGCCGCTGTCGTTCTTGCATCCGTTCCATTTGCAATCAATAAGCTGGCAAAAGTATGTCGCAATCCATGAACTGTAACTCTTGGCAGATCACACCATTTCAAAAACTTTGTCAGCCATTTTCTTAAAGTACTATCGAAAATTGGTTTCCCGTTCCACGATGTAAACAACCGAGCTTCCTCACCGGGATTACCCTCATACACGGATCCCAGGTCTTTTATCACTTTCCTCTGCCAGATCTTATATTTGACCAGCTCATTAACCATATCCTGAGATATCGGTATATCTCGAACTGATGTTTTACTTTTAGGAGTGCTTTCAACCATTCCACGACCGGGAATATACTGTGATGTTCTTCTTATCGATATTACACCATCATCGAAATCTATATCTCGCCATTCCAACCCAGCTGCTTCAGCTTCTCTTATACCTGTATTCAAGATCAGCATAATGAAAGTTCTGGCTCTAATGTCATCATATTCCGGGAGCTTATCACATATAGTTTGTACTTCAGAAAGCTGTAGTGCTTCTACATCAGGTTGAGTATTAGTAGGCGATTTTACTCGTTTACACGGATTTTCATCTATTATCTCCCACTCATAAGCTTTTCCTAAAATAGCGGATAAGGTCCTAAACCAACTTCCGGTACTATTGCGGGAAAGATCTTTATCTTTCCCGTCTTTTCTCTCTAAACTTGCCATCCACCCACGAACATCTAAAGGTGTAATGTTCTTAATTCTCATATTACCGAAATACGGAATAAGACGAGATTCAATAACGGCTCGATAACCATTTGCTGTCTTAGGCTTTAAAGTCTCAAGATGGTTTTTATAATAGTAATCTAGACAAAATGACTTGAAAGTCATCTTGCTATAATTTGCAGAAGCACCGCCCTTGATCTTGCGCTCATATTTATCAGCAAACTCATAGAGAGCCTTTTTCTCTTGCTTCTCAGTTAGTCCCTTAGGCGGAGCAAAAGTAGTTGTGCATAGTATTTGCTTTCCTGATTCATCTCGACCACAACTAACAGTAATTCTATATGTTCCTTGTCTTTTCTGTATATGCATTACTATCCCTCCTATCCATCTTCAAATAACTATTTGCTTAAGTATAACTCGCACCATGTCCTATTAATGTCCCTCATTTGACATTTGCGTACATATATTCTTTCCGTATTACGCGTGCGTGTAAATTAGCGTTTCCCTTCCTTTCCCCACACCCCTATCTATCCTTTCTAACATCTGTGAGTCTCTTTTAGGCTTAGCTAAAAGAAAAGCCGCGCGGGCGGGCCATAGCCTGCGGTCTAAATATTCAATTCCAGGTCCCGCCAGCCGCGACTTGAGAGGTAACGTCCTCTCAAGTTGTGGGTGGCAATCCAAGCGGTAGCGCGGAAGAATAGAAACGCGCACTAATGTAGAGTTGTGAATGGTGGTGTTCTAAACTCGTAGAGTTTTGAATGCCACTGTTCTCAACTCGTAATTGCCGGTCTCATTATCTTGAGTGATTACTTTTCTACTTGAAGGAACAATTCTGTGACGACTGTGATGATGTGACGACTATTTTGATATAGGTTTACTTTTTGTCACTGATCAACTTCTTTGCTAAAGTTACAGCTGCTTTATCGGCTACTTCTGCGCTTTCAGGTATTTTACTGAACTCTATCACAATATACTTGGGTGCATTATTCTTCATGATTACAGCTGCACCCTTCTCATCTACAAGCCTGGCAACCTTTGAAAAATTCTGATTTGCTTCCGTTATTGATATTAAAGTATCGGTACTGATCAACATATTTCTTACCTCCTTGCTAGATATTATAGTTAGATTGTAGCTATAATTCAACCTATAATAAATTTTGTTTTGCAATTAAAAACTCCCGATTATCTCGGGAGCTTAGTAGGTTATATTCGGGATTAGATCAACTGATAACAGCTAATGACTCAAGAAGATCTTTTATGTCTGTAACACCCTCCGGAACAGCCTTTCCGAATCTGTTAAGCCACAAAGTTCCGATCCCCAGAGCAGAAGCGCCTTTAACATCACTGTTTATTGAATCACCGATATGAATAACTTCGTCAGGCATAAGCCCGGTTTTGCTAAGTGCCAGTTCAAACAGTTCCCTTCGAGGTTTATATGATCTTGCATCCTCGGATGTAAAAACGCCGGCCGGATTAAGACCATGGTATTCAATTGCACACATAATGTCAGATGTATCAATGTTGGAAACAATGTAGACCGGGATAGGACATTTACTGAAAAACTCTTTGGATTCTTCAAATATCGGCGGCCTCATCCAATGTTCAAACATCATGTCACTTAACTTTGAAGCATCTGCCGAAGAATGGAATTTTACGATTGTATGTTCCAATGATTTCCTCTCAAGATCCCTTTGAGTCTCAAAAGCAATGCCAAATGAATCAAGGAACATCGTCTGGAAATCAGTCCACCAGAAAGAATCGATCTCAGATGTGTCAGACCCGTCACCGGTATCTTTGATCATCTGAGTTATCACCTTAATGACTGCGCCATCTTCATGGACAACAGTGCCATAAAAATCCACAAACAAAGCCTTGATCATTGTTTTCTCCATAATTTATCTTCTGATTTATCTTACTGACAATCCAATTATACCATTACAAAAATACCGCCCGATCCATTCAGATCAAGCGGTATCTGTTTGTTTTTGACTAGGTCTTTCAAATGAGACCCATTCACGTTTCTGAGGGGAATTGAACGCCTGTCTTGGTCGATTATATTCAGGATATTATGTTCTAACGATCATCTCGACAAATCTGAATTTGCCGTTATTTGTTTCCTATGCCCAGATCGCCATCGCCAAAGTGCCGACAACAATCAGAATCAACCCGGCAAGCGCCTTTCTGCTCAACTTTTCTTTGAATACGAAATAGGAAAAAGCGACGGAAACGATAATGCTGAGCTTATCGATCGGTACGACAACGCTGACGACGCCGTTCTGTATGGAGTAATAGTAACAGAGCCATGATGCGCCTGTGGCAATCCCGGACAGAGCTATGAATACAAGTTCTTTGGAATCAGTATTTTTCAGTTCAGCACCTTTGCCTTTAACGAAGACGATCAGCCAAGCCATAACAAGAACAACACCAGTACGGATCGCCGTCCCGAGATTTGATTCTACATCCGTTATGCCGATCTTTCCCAGAATAGAGGTCAGGGCAGCAAAAACAGCGGAACCGATCGCGTAGGGCAGCCACGTGCGCTTTGTGTCCTTTGCTTCAGTTTTCTTCTTTTCGATCATCAGAAACACGCCTGCCGCAAGAAGTGCAGTACCGATCAGCTTGACCGCCAGATGTTCTGTCTCACTGAAAAGGATGATTGCGATAAGCACTGTCAGAACCGTGCTGGATTTATCGACGGGAACGACCTTGTTCACATCGCCGACGGACAGGGCTTTAAAATAGCAGATCCACGAGGCTCCTGTCGCAAAGCCGGACAGAATTAAGAAGATGATAGATTTTGCCGATATTTCCGTGATCGTTCCAGCAGAGCCAACGATAAACACCATGATCCAGGCAAAAAGGAGTACAACGACCGTCCGCAGAGCAGTCGCCACGTCTGAATCAGTCTTTTTGATCCCGCATTTCGCAAGTATCGCCGTAAGTCCGGCAAAGAGCGCGGATAAAGCCGCCATGATCAGCCACATATCTTCCCCTTATTCATTGTCATATATTCTGGTAATTCTCGTCCATCAATTATCTCTAAGATAAATCCCGATTTGTCATCGTCTATAAAACTGTTGATTATATAGAACTATTTCACCCCTCAGCACTTCTGATGATTTATAGAATGAACTCGATAGGTTCACCATCCGTCCAGCTGTTCTTCCTTGGTCTTATGGTAACTTTTTTCGAACTCACGGTGATCTGGCCATAGTCATCCAAGGTATGAGATTCAGGAAGATCCCTTTCAAAGACAATATTATCGTCGTTATCGTAAACCCTTAGCAAAGGGAAATGCTTGCAATTATCAAGATATCTCAAATAAAGGACGGCTCTTCTTTGTGAAGATCTCTTCTCCTTGAACTTCATCAGCATGTCAGCTCCTTGTGTGACTGCTTCTGAAACACAAGCCGAGATCTTTTCTCCGTCAAACTCCGGTGTGCTGAATTGTGTTTTCAAGACTTTTTCTATCAATCCGGAAACAACCGGGATGCAGTCTGGTGTTTCAAGACTGTCATATAATGACCGGCTGATACCGACATCATAATAACGGTACCACGGGTGATACCTGTCAGGACTTTTGTTTGCAGGTTGAACTTCTCCTTCAGCAAGACATGTGCTCAAATTGATGTAGAGATGACTGAAGTCTCCCATAGAGAAATTGTTTTCTCTAAGCTTCATACAGATTCTTCTGGCAACGGCATTCAACTCTTTACTGGCAAATCCTTCCGGCCATACTCCGGTGACATTTTCAACAGTACATCTGTATATCCTGATATCGGCAATAACAGTCATTAAATACTCTCCGCCCAAAGCTTAGTAAGGTTAACTGCTTATTATCTGATCCAAGAATCACCCTTGGATACGGTCATTATATCATGCTCATTGATGGTTACTTTTACTATTTTCGATGGTCGATTTAATCTCATCTTTGCTTCTGAAATCACCAGGAAATACAGAATTAATCTCAAAGGCATTTAAAGCTAAAATTATGCTTCCAGAATCCGAATAACTACAATCAGCGAAATTTGTTATTTCCGTCAGTGTCGTTTGATAATCTTTAGGTAAGTCCTCAAATAAAATAAATCCAACCGGGACCGTAGATATTTCAGATAACACAATAGGTGTCGGATTGCCTTTCTGTAATAAGGCTGTTTTTCCAGCTGTTTTTTCGATTCCGCCTGTCATTAAGTACATAAAGACTCGGTATTTGCTCGTATCCAGCGTTTTGGATTCCTTATTTAAAAGATATTCTCTTAAAGAAGGATCATTATCTGTTAGTGCAGTATTTATGTCACAAAACATAGCTATTACTTGTTTAAAAATCGGCAGCGGCCGCATATCCTTTAGTTCGAACTTTGCACTTTTTGCATCAGCCTTTTTGACCGACACACAAACGCGCATTAAAGCATCAGCAAACCTCTTATAATGAACGCCATACCAAGCACCAGTATTATTGTTGCAGCTTTCACAAAGACAATATTCCCCTCTACCGCGCTGTGAGATTGTAGAACGAATTCGTTCCAACTCCCAAGGCATAATATTCTCGTTGTTTTCAGCCTCAATTACGTCTAGAAGCTTTACTGTTTTGACCGATTGTTTATTGTATGAGGCTCTGGGAGGAATGTGTTCGAAAGTCAGTTTACCTTCCTTTCCACATATCCGACACTTTCCTGTAATTTCTTTCTTTGATGTCATAAATTACTCTACGGAATGCTCAGTGCTGTTCTGTCAGTTTCTGATACAGTTTCATCAGTTCTGCAACAATCTCAGGTTCACCCATATCACTCGCAAACCCATAAGCATCCATAACAGCCTTGTCGTTTGCTTCGTGTGCGATACGGAGCTCTTCAGGCATCTTATCGGGATCATATAGATCAGCGAGACTCTTGCCCGGATACAACTCACGCGCATCGAGTATTCCCTGGGCTGTTTGCTCTATGATAGCTTTCTGTTCATTGGTAGGGTTTGGCCAAGGGAAGTTGTTATATACCAATGTATTTGAATAACTGTAATCACTCTTTAATCTGCCACTTATTGCTCTTGTCCAAGCCATATGTACAATTGACATTAGTACACCAAACTCATATTCTGTTGCGTCTGGCATAGTGAAAAGCTTATCTCCGGGAATAATATCAGGAGTTAGATAATCCATTGGAATATATTTCCTATTTTGAGATGACACTTTGGGAATAGCAATATAGTTGCTGAATAATTCTAAACACGTGGCAAACAAAGCCGGTTCCTTAGCGGCTTTTAATGTGTTGTCTCGTGAACTAGAAAGCCTAAATTTTAATACACGATCTATCCTATCAAGTATTGAGGGGCACGCATTCAATGTATTCTTATCAGCATTAACTAACCACAGACAATACCTTGGACGTCTCTCAATAAAGTCCTTTCCCATCATATATGGCCTTATAAAGGCTTTTGCTTGAGGTTCTTTTTTAAGCAATGCATCCTTTTCTTCAATTGATAATATTAGATTTCCATCATCTATTGCCTGTCCACCCAAGCTTATCGGCGGTACATTTGAGATCGGTTTTGACATTTTTTCAATAAAAACATCATCGGTCCCTAACAGATATCCATTTATGTTATTGACCTCACAGACAGCACTACCATTGTATATTTTCTTTGTGCCTTGATAGTAATAACTAAATCCCACTATTACGCAGTGAACGTGGGCTTTTATTGATGCTTCACTGTCCCAAATAAATGTTTGATATGCAAAATCAATATGTATGCCCTGCTCGAATAGCGGTTTCCATAGATTTACTACACTAACACCTTGAGTTATCGAGTTTGTTGAGACAAATGCCGATCTGATGCTACTCCCTTTCATATATTCTGTAGCAAGCTTATACCAGCAACAAACATAATCTAAGTCACCAACGTTTTTCCATTTTGAGCCAAAAACTGAAATCAAATCATCTTTTTGTTCTTTTGTCATCCACCTTGCTCCAGCAAAGGGTGGATTACCAATGATAAAAGACACTCTCGATGGTTCAATAAGGTTATTCCAATCGAATCTCAAAGCATTATCACAGATGATATTAGCGCGTTCGTCCAATGGGAAGTCTTTCTCGTCTAGGTCAAGCAAAAGCATATAGTCTTTGTTTGATTTTAACCTTGAAATCCAGAGAGCCGTTTCCGCTACTGATACAGCAAAATCATTTATTTCAATACCGTAGAACTGATCGAGCTTAACCCTCAACTCTATTTCGCCTTCGACACTACTATCAAAAAGCGACATCTGCTTTGATTTGTATTCTTTAAGGACAGCATACTCAAGTTGTTTCAGGCAGATATACGTCTCCGTAAGGAAGTTTCCTGAACCACACGCGGGGTCAAAGAAAACCAACGAGCAAAGCTTCTCGTGAAACTTTCTGTATTTATTCCTTTTCTTAATTACTGATAATTCTTCATCTGTTCTAATAGCTTCGAACTCAGCTTTAAGATCATCCAGGAACAACGGATCTATTACCTTATGGATATTTTCTGGAGAAGTATAATGCATTCCACCTTTACGACGGGTCTCTGGATTTAAAGTAGATTCAAAGATACCGCCAAAAATAGTTGGAGATATTTTAGACCAATCAACACTTTGAGAAAGCTCATCCAGCAGGAATGACTTGATTTCATTGGTAAAATTAGGGATTTCAACATCCTCCCGGAACAAACCACCATTTACATATGGAAAAACTCTAATAGCTTCATCATATTTATCACGATTCTCTTTTGGAATATCAAGGTTCTTAAATAACCGCTGAAGATTAATCCTTATATTCGAAGCCGGAACGTCCTTAAGGAAATTATAAAAAGCATCCATTTCATTAAAAAGCCCAGCATCTTCACAGAAAAGACAGAACACTAGACGAACACAAAGAACATTAAGCGAATGCTTAGAATCTTCTGAGTCCGGATCTATATACTGTTCTCTCAACATATCGTAGAGTTTGCCAATCAACTGACCGGCCTGCTCAGATATTTCTCGTTCATGATATAAACGACTGTTCTGAGGATCAATTAAGAAGCTTAGATATTCAGGCTTGTCACCGAGTTCTTCTACAGTAAACTCTTGAGCTTTACTTTCAAGATTAAGATCACCATATTCTTTTCTGCTATAAACTCGGAACTTTTCAAAATTGCAGGTAATAAGATAATCTGGTTGTTCACTTCGCGGAAAGCTTACGGCGTAATCATAAACCTGCTTAAATGGTGTCTTCATCTCACCTTGACGGAGTTCAGGCTTATCAAGATCTACGCCTGAGCTTTTCATCTCAACCATAGTAGAAAGATTTCGCAGCCATAGATCAATCTTGCCGCTTGCACTAGTTCGGTATTCAAATATTACATTACTAGTGTCATTACACTCGATATCATAAACCGACTTAAGTAGATCAATCCAAAACACACCAGCAAATTGATCTTCAGACCAAGTTTTTCCAGCCCAACGCTTTGCAAATTCTTTTGCCGCTTTATGATTGATAGCCATATTACGTTCCTTCCGTGAAAAGCGATTACCATTATGAATAAATTATATATCAAAAAAGATTAAGACCGAATTCGATTAATCAGTCTTTTCTGAATGTTTTCCTAAAACAAATATGATCAAATAAACTTATATTATCTCAGGCAGATAGTTCCATTAATCGTACTTTTATCCACCTGTTCCATTTATGGGACACCTTGAAAAACAAGGCTTGCATACCGTTTTCTACCCTCATATAATCTAACCGTACATAACCGAACATAAGTTCTTATAACTTACCAGAGAAAGCGAGGTGAGAGAAATGTTTAAGACAATGGGATATAAAAGACGTGAAACAGTAGTTATGATCCTGCTGTCTTTATTGCAATCTCCCATCCTGCCGGATCTGATCCAACCCAGTGGCCCGGGATAGTTCCTGGAAGCTACAAGGATCCACTACAACATAAACAGTTTTTTCGCAAAAGCGGTCGTGCTTGTGCGTTAGTATAAGTCGGCCTATTTACGGAAAACACCAAAACTGCAATGAAGGAAAACTATACCAAACTTGCGGTCTGTTTTTTGCGGCTTGACCCAAACTCTACCGCCCCACGAAGTGGATCTTTGTATTAGCAAGCAACGTATTTTCGGGAACACGAAAATACAAAGCTTGTCAGGGAGCGACCCCTGAGACCCCGAGGAACGCAAGATGCGTTCAATCAAATTTCATCCCAAGGAGGAAATTTAATGATGAGAATCAAGCCAAACAGGAAGCGGACAATCGAGTTTAAAGTGATGCTGAGTCCTGAGGAAGCAGAACTCTTGAAGAAGAAATCTGAAGAGTCCGGTCTGTCCCGGTCAGAAGTTTTAAGGAGCTTGTTAATCGGCAGGAGCATCACAGGATACCGGGATGGTTCCACTACCCCATCGCACTTTGGTCAGACAATAAGAAAGGATGGTAACTAAATGGCTGTAACATCCATATGGGCTGTTAAGAATCGTATGGACACCGTTCTCAACTATATCGAGAATCCGGAGAAGACGACACAAAGACCTGAAGAAGCTCCCGATGCTAATGCGGCCATGAAACATATCCGTGACGTTCTCGGATATGCCTGCAATGAAGACAAGACCGACAAGATGATGTATGTCACAGGTGTTAATTGTGATCCCGATACAGCTCTTGAAGAATTCATAGAGGTAAAGCAGCGCTGGCACAAAGAAGGCGGACGTCTTGCCTATCACGGTTATCAGTCTTTCCTTGAAGGTCCCGGAGAGATCACAGCTGAAGAAGCTCACGAGATTGGAGTTGAACTTGCTAAAGAGTTGTGGGGCGACAGATTCCAAGTGGTAGTTGCTACTCACCTTAATACCGGTCATTACCACAATCACTTTGTGCTGAATTCCGTATCATTTGCCGACGGATATAAGTATGTGCGGTTCAATTCTGATTACCGCCACATGCAGGAAGTCAGTGACAACTTATGCCGTCAACGCGGTCTGAACGTTATCATGAACCCGTCCACAACAAAGGGCAAAACGTATGATGAATGGAAAGCCGAACGCGAAGGAAAGTATACGGTACGAGGCACGATCCGTGAAGATATCGATTATGCGATCCGACTCTCCAGTTCATGGAACGATTTTGCCGAAATGATGCACGAACTCGGATACGAGTTTAAGTTCTTCGGGAAGAATCATGAGCCGCTAAAATATCCGGGATTAAAACCGCCTGATGCAAAGGGTTATTTCAGATTCAGGAATCTCGGCCCTGATTATGATACTGATGCCATTTACAGAAGGATTATCAAGAACACATTAACTCCGGGCATTCAGCTTCATCCTCAAAACAAGATCGATATCAAGGAGTGGGATCCGCCAGCGCAGAAATTAGCACCCAAGCCTCATTTGTTCAGATGGTACTGTTTCAAACTATATACGTTTGTCAGCAGTCCGCGAAAACGAAAAGAACACATCTCTATGTATATCCGCGAAGATATCCGTAAGTTAGATCACTATATCGAGATGTTGGATTTCATCTGCAAACACGAGGTATACGACAAGCGGTCAATATCCGAAGTAAAAGCCGGGTATAACAGGCAGCTCGAAGCTTTGCAGGAAAAGAAGAACGAAAGGTATTCATGGCTGAGATATCACGAGAAAAACGGGCATCAATCATTCGTCACCAGCCTCAAACGTGAAATAAAAGAGATCTCGCAAGAGATGGCAGATATCCGGCACGAACTCAAAATATGTGATGACTGCTACATATCGACCGACGAGGTGTTGGAACATGCCGAAAGACTTCAACAACAGCTTCAGTCACAACAAAAACAAAGAAGCCGTGGCGGTCGAGCAAGATAAAACAAGGAGTTAATGAAAATATGAATAAGGAATTTAAACCTCTCAAAGTCGACAATGTCAGCAACCTGGCTAACAAGGAATTTGAGACCATTGATCCTCTGATCGATCACTTCCTTCCAGGTAAAGGTTTGTATCTTCTTTGTGGCAGTGCGAAAGTCGGTAAGTCATGGATGGCACTTCAAATCGCCTTGTGTATCAGCACAGGAATGAACCTCTGGAATTATGACACCAAGAAAAAAGAAGTGTTATATCTCTGCCTCGAAGATGGCGAGAAAAGGTTGCAGGACCGCTTGTTCAGCATTGCTAATGAATGCCCAAAAGAATTAATGTATAGCACGGATGCTGCTCCAATCGGCGGCGGCCTGGAAGAACAACTTGAAGATGCGCTTAAAGATCATCCGGATATCGGTCTGTTCATCATAGACACACTTGCAGCTATCCGTTGCGAACAGAACAAAGCAGATATTAACACCAAGAATCCTTATCAGGGGGATTACAACACTATCGCACCTCTTCATAAGTTCTGCGAAGAGCATAACGTAGCGATACTGCTCGTTCATCACACGCGCAAGATGAGATCTGTTGACCCGTTCGATGACATCTTAGGCACTAACGGTTTGTTCGGTGCATCAGACGGAGCGTTCATTTTCCGCAAGGAATCAGCTGATACAGATGTGAAACTTCACCTTCGCAGCCGTGATATGGAAGAACGAATCCTTACAATCAGATTTAATAGTACGTTAAGTCATTGGGAACTTGTTAAAGAGAATACGCCTGTCGAAGATGCTTTTCAGACTGATGAGGATCTTAAGAAGGCTCTTGATTACTTAAAGGAACATGGTTCTTTTGACGGTACTGCCACAGAGTTCTGCAATCTGATAAAAGCAAGTAAAAAGCCTCAGTCGATCAGCGGGAAGATTTGGAACAGACGGAATGATCTTGCAAAGCTCGGATTCAGTTTTATGAGAGATCACAGACGCGATGCAACACACTTCACATTTACCAAGATCGAACCGGAATCAGAGAAAAAATCAGAACCAGGGTGTTATCCGTTCGATATTGTATTTCAGGATAGTGCAGGTGTTTATCACTTGTACGGTGGCAATAAAGCCGTCACATCATCACAGTCGTCACAAACAGCATAAATAACAGGAGGAATAAATAATATGAACAAGAACGACATCAACATCATTATCGACCAGCAGCTCCCCCCCGCTGACAAAAAGGAAAAAGGAGCAGCCTATTATGCGGAAATGATAAAGGCAGGCATGGCAGAACACGCTAACGATCCGAGCCCGGCAAAAGTAACCAACCTAAACAAACTGAAAGAGAAGAAGCTGTTAACGGTTAACGAGGCAGCCGAACTCTTTGGAATCGGAAGGAACAAAATCCGTGAGCTTACCAATGACAAAGACTGCCCTTATGTCATCTGGATCGGCAGTCACAGAAGGATCAAAAGGGAAGCTTTTGAGAAATTTATTTCAGAACTTTTTGCCGTATAATTTCATCCAAAAAATAAAAACGTTAACCAAACGTTAACCAAATCGGCATTTTGAGGATGTTTTTAGGGCAGCATCTAGGCAAAGTAAAACCCCCGCAAACGCAATGTTTACGGGGGTTTCAGACTTGGAGCCATTTGTGGGACTCGAACCCACGACCTGCTGATTACAAATCAGCTGCTCTACCAACTGAGCTAAGATGGCGTCCTTTAGCACGGAAGATTATAACTAATCGTTTCTTCAAAGTCAAACACGAATTTACATTTTTTTATAATATTTTCATTTTTTCGCGTTTTTAGTGCAAAACTATTGGGGTATAATTGTTTTATACGGTTCAATCGGGGGTTTTTATGGCAATAATAACGATCTCAAGACAGAACGGAAGTCTCGGAGATGAGATTGCTGATGCCCTCGCTTCACGCCTCGGAACGACTGTTATTTCGCGCAAATACGCCCTCGACAATTTCTTCGGCGAGATAAATCCCGGAACGTTGGACAGACTTAACGAGAGTGCAAAGTTTTTTGACATGACCCTGCCCGGCAGCAACAGGACATATGCTGATATCCTGGTCGAGCGCATCAGGGCACTCGCTTCAGAATCCAAAGACAAGGACATAGTTATATTGGGTATGGGCGGCAGCGTCCTGCTGTCAGGCTTTCCCGGCGCCATTCATGTCAGGGTTACCGCAAGCGAGACTACCCGTCTTAATACGATAGCAAAAAAATACCGCATTACAGCTGACGAAGCTAATGAAGTTCTTGATATCGGTGACCGCAAGCACAGAAAGTTCGTAAGGACCGTTTACGGCAAGGATATCACCGCGCCTGAGCAATTTGACCTTATCCTCAACACAGACCGGTTGAGCGTTGATGAATGCGTTGATGCGATCTGCGAACTTGCCAGAAAGCACGATCTCAGAGTAAAGCTCGCTGAATCAAACGACGATTCCAAGACGATTGATCACCAAACCAGAAATATCGCTTTCAAGAATGAAACAGAAGAAGAATTTGCCAGAATATTGAGTCTCTATAATATCGAATGGCTCTATGAACCTAAGACCTTCCCTGTCGAGTGGGATGCTGAAGGCAATGTCACAATGGCAATCTCTCCTGACTTCTATCTTCCGAAGTTCAACCTTTATCTCGAACTTACGACGATGGACCAGCGTTATGTTACCAAGAAGAACAAGAAGATGCGCCTTGTAAAAGAGCTCTATCCGGGCACTAATATCCGCATCGTTTATAAGAAAGATTTTAATGAACTCGTTGACCGCCTGAAGATGTTCGGCGGTGTCGGCGACAATTCATAAGGAGGACCATTTAGGTGGCTAATCTTGAGGAAACTCTTAATATTGAGCGCGTTGTTTACAGTGAAGAAATGATCCAGGCAAGGGTCAGAGAAATAGGAAAACAGATTACCGAAGATTTTAAAGGCAATGAGCTTATCGTTATCGGAGTTATAAAGGGCTCCCTTTATTTCCTCTCTGACCTTACAAGAGCGATCGACCTTCCTATCAAGGTTGATATGGTAGGCTTTTCGAGCATCCCTGATACCACTTCCAAAACAGGTATCGTACGCATAACAAAAGATATCGACATTGATATCACCGACAAACATGTTCTTGTGGTAGAAGACGTTATCAGAACAGGCCTTACGACAGCTTATATCATTCAGAATCTCGAGATGAAAAAGCCAAAGGATATCACGCTCTGCTCAATGCTTCTTAATCCGGACAGGCTCCTTATGACGATCCCTGTTAAGTATTTCGGTTTTGAGATCAACGACCAGCGGCTTGCAGGATACGGTCTTGACCGGAATGAGGTAGGCAGGAATCTTCCTTATATAGCCCAGATACCCAAGCAGAAATAAACTAAAAATCAAACATAAGAAAATCCCGGTGACCTGAATCACCGGGATCTCTTTTCGCTCCAACGAACCAAATTAGATTACTTACAAAGGCCACGCATTCACGCTCGTCTTCTTACGCTCTTCCACCCTACCAAAAGGCCCTTTCCTAACCACTACCCGAGCTTTATGTGATATCGTCACAACTAATCGATCTGCTGCAACCATCCATCACACCGTGCATCTCATGTCTCCATTCACCGCACATTACGCTATTCGATTTTGGCTGCTCACAATCACCTTGCGGCTTTGGTATTGCAGTTCGACAGCCTGACCGGCTACTCGGTTTGCACGAACCGGTGTAACATCCGCTGCGGCCTCGGTTCTTTCCTGTCGATGGTGACATCTCACCTACTCGCGGTCCCGAATACCGAATCAACTAATTGTTACAACCTGTGGCTTGCATGTCTGGGACACCTTCAACCACTCGCTCGTCACTCCCTCAGTTTCCATCTCGGACTTTGTATCAACCTTTGATTGTTGTCTCCGGCTTCGTTTCCTCGGCTTCGCCACAAGTTCTTTCCAACTCTGGTTCTTCCCTGCGCCTGCTCGATATTTACTTCGGGCGGCCTTCCTCGGATCTGGAAGTTATCGCTTCCGTATTCCTTGGAGCTAGCCTAATAATACTTGGTGGCCATGGAGTTCGCAATATTGCAGAAGATACCAAATGAAAATCATTTGATTGTGCAACTTGCACAATACTTGGTATATCAAAGTGTTGCCATTTTATGAAGAATGGCTTAAAAGCATTGATTTATATGATATTTGGATTACAAACTCAGAAAAGATCTGAAACTGAATTTATGCCTGCTTTGGCAAGCAAACTGATGACCAGCATGATAATTCCGGCCATAAGAACTCCAAGAACAACAGCCTTAGTCGTCTTCTTCGCATCGAAGTCGAGCATGGAAGATGCAAGCGTTCCTGTCCAGGCGCCCGTGCCGGGGAGCGGGATTCCTACGAAAAGCATAAGCGCAATAAAAGCACCATTCTTCTTTGACTTGGCTGTAAGCTTTTGTCCGGCCTTCTCGCCCTTCTGGAGGAACCACTTAAAGATTCCGCTTCCGTGCTTGAGCTTGGAACCCCAGATGAGGACTTTTCTGGCGAACAGATATATAAAAGGAACAGGGATCATGTTGCCGACGACGCAGACTGCAAGAGTTATATATTCATTCAATCCGAAATATGTGACTCCAATCGGAACAGCTCCACGGAGCTCGATTATCGGAACCATTGAAATAAAAAAGACCAGAATGTACTTAACTATTGTCGGCATATACGTCCCTCCACACCGCAATAATTTAACACATAACGGTCCAAAAAACCAAATAATTGATCAGATGACTTTATTCTTATTAAGATAAGACCTTATCTCATCTCTCATGTGGTACATCTTCTGCACGCTGTTTTCGAGAAAATAGTAGTGCATGACATATCCGATCGTAAGGCCGAAGAATATCAGTACCAGGAGTATTCCAGCGATAAGGAATTCAGAAGGAAGCACGAACAGGCAGAAGATCTCGAAGAGAAGCCAGGACGCGAAAGCCAGCGTTACCATGAGGTGGATAAGTCTCTCGTGCTGGAAATAAGAGATCTTTGTCTCAAACTCGGAGAGCATCTCCTTTGTCTTTTCATAAGGAGCATTCTTCATCTCTTCATTAATATATTTCTGTACGGCATTCATCGTCTCTAAAACATATTTCTTCATGAGAAGAACCTCCGGTTGATGTAATTTATTACCGCTCTCTTATTCATCGTCCATACCGGAGCTATCAGGATCTTCTTGGGCCCGTCTCCGGTAAACCTGTGGACGACAGCATTTTCAGGCAAAAGCTTTAATGCATCTTCCACAATATCAAAATACTCTTCCATTCCGAGTATCTCAACTTTATTTTCACGGTAAAGCTTTTCTAAAGGCGTATTTTCGAGCACATAAAGACACGTGAATTTATAACCGTCACTGCCTGAATCCACAGCAAGTTTTACCGTGTCCATCATCATCTCACGCGTCTCGCCGGGAAGGCCGAAGATAATATGCGTAATGACATTTGCTCCAATGTCCTTAAGTTTTATTACTGCTTCCGTATATTCTTCCGTCAAATAACAGCGGTTAATAAGTTCCGCCGTTTCATCACTTGCTGTCTGAAGTCCGAGCTCCACAAAGAGAGGCATCTTCTTCGCCTGACGGAAAAGCACTTCCATTATTGCAGAACTCAGACAGTCGGGCCTTGTCGCTATGGATACAGCTTCAATACCTTGTACCGAAGAAGCTTCAGAAAGAACCTTTGCGAGAAATTCGGGTTCACAGTATGTGTTAGTAAAACTTTGAAAATATGCTATATATCCGGCATCGGAACCGGCCTTATGCCTGACCTGGTCCATAGCCTGGTAAATCTGATTTTTGACTGAATAACCCGAGGCTGCAAACTCGCCCGAACCGCCTTCGGAACAGAATATGCATCCGCCCACACCCCTGCTCCCGTCTCTGTTGGGACATGTTCCATTCAGGGAGATCGATGCTTTGTACATCTTGTGTCCAAACATGCCCCTGAAATAACTGTTCGCGGTGATCATCAGAATTCGTCCTCCGGGTGAAAAGGATCCGTAACTATTTTAGCAGTTTTGTTCTCTTTTGACGTGGATTCAGCTTCCGCTGCACTCTTGATAACACTCGTTCCGTAACGCCTGTTTATGTCGTCGATCGCTTTATTCAGCCTGTCATCCCTCTCGCTCTTTTTTGCTTCCTGGAAAATAGAAAGCTGCTCACCGCTGTCAGCTCTGACGAGCTTGGTGCACCTGACACCAATGCTCCTGACGCCTTTGCTCCAGTCATAGGAATCATTGAACAACTTTTTGGCAGCCGTGTAGATCTCTTTTGCATCATCGGTCGCCTTGTAAAGAATACCCTGCTTTTCATAGATGCCAAGATCCCTGTCTCTTACCGTTATCTGGACAACAGTACCCTTAAGGCCGTGTTTTCTGAGCCTTTCCGCAACGCTCTCGGAAAGCATATGAAGAGTCCTCTCGATCTGCCTGTCAGATGTCATATCTTCTGCAGTAGTCGTTGAGTTGCCGACAGATTTCGGAATGCGTTTATAGCCAGACTCCGCCACGGGAGCATCGTCCATGCCGTTCGCATATTCCCAAAGCACCACACCTGCTTTCCCTAAGTAGCGGCTTATGAATTCACCGTCTGTTGCTGCCAGATCTCCGATTGTCTTTACATTGATCTTGGACAGCTTGTCAGCGGTGTGCTTGCCGACAAACAGGAGATCTGATACCGGAAGCGGCCAGATCTTCTCCTTCCAGTTTGTATCGGAAAATACTGTCGTCGCATCGGGCTTTTTATAGTCGCTTCCAAGCTTTGCAAAAACCTTGTTGAAACTTATTCCGACAGAACAGGTTAGCTTAAATTCTTCCCTTACCCTGTTCCTTATCTCAAGTGCTATCTCTTCGGCCTCTTCATAATCTTTTACGATCCCCGTCATATCCAGCCAGCATTCGTCAAGGCCGAAGGGCTCTACCCTGTCGGTATATTCCGAATACATCTCGCGGAGTTTTTGAGAATAGAATTCGTACTTTTCGTGATGTGCATCAACGAGTACAAGGTCAGGACATTTGGCCTGCGCCTGCCAGATCGCTTCAGCCGTCTTGATCCCGTATTTTTTTGCAGGTTCATTCTTTGCGAGGATAATACCATGCCTGACCTTCGCATCACCTGCAACAGCCATCGGCACATTCTTAAGTTCCGGCCTTGAGATCATCTCTACCGAAGCAAAATAACAATTCTGGTCAATGTGGAAAATGATGCGCTTCATGGCACAGATAGTAGCATAAAACAAACATATTTTCTATCTCGTGCGCACTTTAACCTAAATATGTCAAATTTTCTCTGTAACTTATTGCATTTAACTATATAAAACTGATTTGACTTGTTGTATACTATGCTCGTGATAAAATCAAAAAATCACAATTATATAAAACAGCATTCCGGTGTCTCGCCGAATCGATAATTGTGATAACAGAAAAATAAGAATTGTTACCGGGGAGGTTTTATAATGGCAAAGCAAAAAGTATTCCTTGTAGATGACGATAGTGACATCTTGGCACTTAACCGTGATTTCCTTGAGAGCGAAGGTTATGACGTCGTAACAGCAACAAATTGCGCTGATGCACTTGAGAAAATCAAACTTCATAGTTTCTCATGCATTGTTTTGGACGTTATGCTTCCTGACGGAAGCGCATTTGATCTCGCACCTAAGATCAAAGATTACACAGATTGTCCTATCATCTTCCTTACAGCAAAGGATCAGCAGGAGGATGTTATCAACGGATTTAAGGTTGGTGCTGATGACTACATCACAAAGCCTTATTCACTTCCTGAGTTAAGCCTCAGAATCAACGTTCACATTAAGCGTAATATGAAGAGCGAGGGATTCCTTGTAGAGTATCCGCCGCTCCGCATCAATATCAAGACACGTGAGGTTACTCTTAAGGAGAAGCCTTTGCATCTTACAAACCGTGAGTTCGATATCCTCTGCCTCCTCGCTGAGACACCTAATGTTATCGTTCCTTTCACAAGAATCTATTCTCACGTTTGGGGTGACGATTCACCGTGCGACAACCATCTCGTAATGGTTAACATCTCTTACTTGAGAAAGAAGATGGAGAAGATCGCACCTGAGATCACATTCGTTAAAACTGAGTGGGGTATCGGATATTCATTCGCTTATCCGCCGGTAAAGAACAGCATGAACACTCAGTTCTAATCTAAGTAATTTAATAAATACTGAATGCGGGGCTTGTAACAGTCCCGCTTCATCATTTTAGGAAGAATCAGGAACAATGGCTCAATATAAGCACAGCAGACTGGCAAAAATCAGACTGACAGGTCCGGGCCCGAATAACAGGACCTTCAGCGGTACTATGCTCGCCTTTATTTTCGCGTTGCTCCTGACACTGGTAATTGCAGGCATCATCAGTATCGGAATTACCTTTACAACTGATTCGACTCCTTCATTAGATCCTAAAAAAGGCACTATTGCACTGAGCAATACATTAGCCTGGGACGGACCTTACAGCGACCATATTTCCGAGGGCTGGACATTTGTGCCGAACGTAACGCCTGATATGGTGGATACCGCTTTTGCCGGTTTTGCAGACGAAGGCAATAAGGTCGATTGGCCGTCTTCCACTTTGCTTAACAACAGTCCCTATGTTGAAAACATCAAAACACGTGACTCGTGGCGCGGATGGTTCGACTATAAATATTCCGGTGAATGGGAAAATGCAGATAACGGCATCAGTTATCAGAGGTTTACGATTGACGATAAGCCTTGCTACAGTGCGGCATATATCGGACATTTCGAAGTAAACGATGATGCCGGTTCGCTCTCACTCACATTCCATAAATTTAACGGAATCGCCTGGATATATTGTAATGGTGAATATGTAGACCGAATCGGCGACAGAACACCCGTATTTAACCTTAAGGCATTCGCTGATTACTGCACGCTTATCCCTGAAGACGGTAAACTCGATATCGTAATCGTTATCGCATGCGCGCCTAAGCTTCAAAACCCGGGACTCCTTTCAGAGCCTATCATAGAAACCAGAACAGCTAACGATATCCGCACTGCTCTTACAGCAGGACACTTCGCCATCGTTACAGTACTCTTCCTGATCGCCATCGGTGTAGGATCGAACATCATATTAGGCGCAACAAAAAACAAAAGACTGTTCATAGCATTCTTCAGCAGCTTTGTATCGATCCTTTTATACTACCTGACAGACTGCAGATTCATTTCTGTCGACAGCCATATAAGAGCTGACTTAAGATTCGTCCTTCTTATAATTGCTTCAACTGCTTCTTTTATTGAGAATACACAGTTTTTTGTCGGTACAAAGACGCAGAAAAAATATGCCCTGATAAGAAAAGCACACCATGGCGTTATTGCACTCGGTCTGACAGAAATAATCGCCTACTTCATTTGCGATATCGTTTTCGGTCTGTTGTCTCCGGAATTTGTTGCATTGATAGTCGCACTATTGTCAGTTACTCTCGCTATCTTTATCGACCTGTTCTTCTACAACAGGGAAAACCAGAGGGTCCTTCTCTGGGCATTGCTGTTCAGCCTTATGTTCCTGATCCTGTACCTGTCGATCCTCATGGACAGCATGATAGTCTACACGATCCCTACATACAGCACGATTTTCGTAGTCTTTACAGTCATCGCCGAGCTCTCGCTGGTATCTTCTTACATCAGCCAGCAAAAAGAGCTTCAGAAAAGTGCTGCCATCCTTAAGCGTCAGGTAAGAGAAAAGACAATCTTCATTTCCGAGATCAACAGAGACCTTGTCCTTACGAACAAGAGACTCATGGAAGGCGAATCAGCACGTAAGAATGTCTTGAGCAATGTTTCACACGACTTAAGAACTCCTATAACAGCCATCAGAGGCTATGCCGAGCTCATGCTGTCTGCACAGGACAACTTAAGTCTCGATCAGAGAAATTCTTACCTCAGCAACATCGTCAGAAGATCCGAACAGATGGAAAGGATCGTTGCCGACATCATGGAACTCACCAGGATGGAATCCTCAGACTCCGACTTCCACTTCACTTCCGTATCCATTTCCGAGATGCTCGATGAATTAATAGTAATGTATTCGATGGATCTCGAAGATACCGAAAAACATCTGTCATTAGACCTTCCTCCTATGGATTCGCTCATAGTAAAAGCCGATCCTGCAAAGCTTTCCCGTGTATTCGAGAATCTTATCTCAAACGCTATCAACTACACGGAGGCTAAAGCCAACATAGTAGTAAAGGCATGGAGAACCGGCGATATGTCCCACATATCCACACAGAAGATCCACGTTACAGTCAAAGATGACGGTATCGGTATCCCCGAGCAGTCTATACCGAGAATCTTTGACCGTTTCTACAGGGCAAATAACTCAGGCATCAATATAAAAGGAACCGGATTGGGACTTGCGATCGTTAAGCTCATCTGCGACAAACACGATGCCGAGATAAAGGTTACGAGCAAACTCGGAGAAGGCACCACTTTTGAGATAATAATGGCTGCTTCATATTAATTTAGTAATAGAAAGAGGCTTGCAGATGCAAGCCTCTTTTTTTTCGAAAAATTAACTCTGGTTGTATCAGCCCTTGGACTGGAAATAGTTGTTGATCTCTTCTACGAGAGCGTCGCAGTCCATACCGTGAACCATGCAAGCTTCTTCGATTGTTTCACCGGAAGCGAGTGCACAGCCGAGGCAGTGAAGACCTGCAGACATGAGGATCGGAGCGATTCCCTCATCTGCCATTACAACATCACCGATAATTGTATCTTTAGTAACTATCATATATATATCCTCCAATTGGTTTTTTGCACCACAATCATACACTATCAGGTCAAATAAATCTTGTATCAATGCGATATTTATTAACTATTGCCCTCTTATTCATTAAGTTATTCCGCAAAAACTGTCCGCCAATTATTTTGATTATCAAAACTATTCAAACATTTTTGTTATTTTCGCTTAAAAGCTATTGACTTCTTTTTTACTTAATTCAATAATGAAATTACTATAAAATTAAGCCTTTTCAGCGGCTAATACAGGAGGAAACCACATGAACAAGTCACAGCTTATTGACAAGATCGCAAAAGATGCTGGCCTCAGCAAGAAGGATGCAGAAGCAGCTCTCAAGGCTACCCTCGGTGCTATTGAAGGTGCTCTCGTAAAGAATGACAAGGTCGTTCTCGTTGGCTTCGGTACATTCAAGACAAAGAAGCTCGCTGCAAGAAGCGGCCGCAATCCTGCTACAGGCGATAAGATCAAGATCGCAGCATCTACAGTTCCTACATTCAAGGCAGGAAAGTCTCTCAAGGATAAGGTTAACGCTAAGAAGGGTAAGAAGAAGTAATTCTTATATATATCTGAATTCCTTAAGGCTCCGTATTCACGGAGCCTTTTTTATTCCAGCGGATCCCTGTAGCCTAAGCGCCTTTCGATCCTGCCCTCTATGCATCTTAAGGCAGATCTGCTCCTCATATCCTTAAGGCAGCTTTTAGAGATCGCATATCTTACATTGCGTTCGCACTGTTCAATGGACAGGTCATATTCCTTCCCGGCTTCACAGTAGATAGACTTCATCGTAGTAGGCAGAGGAATGGATTTTGTATAGGCTTCAAAAAGCACTCTGTACAATATCATTGTGCCGATAAGTGACAGATCGAATCCATACTCTCTTAAGACAGATTTAACGCACAGATCAAGGTATGCTTCTTCCTTACCCTGCCCTGTCTTTTTACCTGAACCTAATGACGTCACCTTGCCGGCGATCTCGCCTCTGTTATTTCTGCCATCCACTATGTAATGCAGAACGCCCTGTTCATCCTCAAATGAAATAAAACCGTTTTCGCTAAGTAAAGAATTAATGTTTTCGAGCAGGCTTAAGTCACTGCACACTACAGCCATCTCCACTTTGCCTCTTCTGATTGCCGTGCTTATCATATGTCGTCTACCTCCTCTTTTCTGTGTTAAGGACAGTTTACGACCTAAAAATGGCTTTGTGGGGGTAAGTTGCTCAGAAATGAAAAAAACGGGCCTAAAATGAGACTTTTTGGCAAAAATTGAGACTGGTCTCAATTTTTAAGTGTCGTTTGAAGCGTTTGCGTTCTCTACGAGGTCCTCATCGTCGATCATTGTAACCTCGACCGTAAAGTTGGAATAAAGTGTGTGCTTAACTCTTATCGAATCGCCTTCCTTCAGATTATTGCGCATTGGATTCAGATAATAGTGCTTTCCTTCGATGACAAAATAATTCTTCATGAAGCCGATCTTTTCGACGGTACCTGAATTGTAATAGTAGTTGCTGTTGATCAGGCTGTTGACATCCATGAGTCTCGGTGCCGTATAAAGGACTATATAAAGAACTGATATAAGGGCAAAAACTATAGGCAGGAAATAAAAAACAACAAACTTGGTCTTCTTCCTCTTATTGTGCTGCGCAGCCATACAGGTAAACAGGACAAACCCGCACGTGATCACTATATGCATTGCCAGATTCACAATAAAGTAACGCATGCCGTTTATTACTCCGTATATTCTTCTTCAGGTATCACCGCTATAAAATCAGCACTGATATCCTTATCATTCGAAGGCACATTAGAACATATCTGGAACTCATAGCATATTCCCAAAAGATATGGCCTCGAAGAACCAAGCCTACCAAAATAGCGGTCATAATAACCGCCTCCGGCACCAAGTCTTGTACCTTCCTCATTATAAGCAAGCGCCGGGAGCACGACAACATCAATGTCTTTGGGGTCAACAGAAGGCTTAACTGCCTTGGGTTCTTTTATTCCTAACTCCGATATATCGAATTCATCATCTTTAAGGCTCTCGCAGTCCATAAAGACCATCTCATTGCCAACAACTCTCGGGAAGCAGCAAATAATACCCTTTGCCATAAAGAATTCTGCAAGGGAATCAACGGGAACTTCACCGTCAAAAGCTCTGTAAAGAGCTATCCTTTTAGCCTTCTTAAGCTTGGACTTAAGTTCATCGTCATCTATTGCGGAAATGAAATCCGGGATCGATCTGTCTGTCTCAGATAAGACCTTGGAAGATAATTCTCTTCTTCTCCTCCTGATTTCTTTTCTGATCTTGGCTTTTTCTTCATCAATATTCATGGCATTATCCTTTGGCGATCATGTCCTTTAATTCATCCAGACTTATAATCGGAACACCAAGTTCTCTGGCCTTGCGCTCCTTTGAACCTGCGTCTGCACCCATGAGAAGATAAGATGTCTTCTTCGATACAGAAGATACAGGCTTTCCGCCATTGCTCTCAATGAGGTTCTCAGCGTCACTCCTGCTCATCCCTTCGAGTGTTCCCGTGATGCAGAATGTAAGTCCCGCCAAAGCAGATCCCGCATTCTCTGCTTCCGCTTTTGCGAAAGTGAGTCCCAGTTCCTTTAAGCGCTTCAATAAAGCCCTGTTGCCTTCGTCATTAAAGAAATTGTAAATTCCTTCAGCAGATATCTCACCGATATCCTGGACTGCGACAAGTGAATCCTTGTCTGCATCTTCGATTGCATCGATCGATCCGAATGTTCTGATGAGTTCCTTTGCAGTTGCTTTGCCTACACCGGGAATTCCGAGTCCTGCAAGGACCTTGTCTGCAGGAGTCTGGGATTTAGCATCTTCTATCGCAGAAAGAAGCTTATCGGTATTCTTTTCAAGGCCCAACACCTTTTTCTCTATGAGCTCTTCTCTCTTGTTACAGAGTTCGAAAACATCGGCAATATCTTTTATATATCCGCCCTCTGTAAGTTTTCTTATGTATTCCGTGCCGAAGCCCTTGATATCCATGCAGTCGCGGGATACGAAATTGACAATGCGGTTTACAAGAGTTCCCGGACACATGAGATTAACGCACTTAAGGTCAACGCCGCCTTCTTCCCTGGCGAGCTTATGTCCGCAGACAGGGCAGCTGTCAGGCATCTTGTAAGGCTTCCAGTCAGCAGGTCTCTTATTAACATTTACTTCCTTGACTTTGGGGATGATCTCGCCTGATTTGTATACGAGGATGGTATCACCTATGCCGAGTCCCAACTGATCTATAAAATCCTGGTTATGGAGTGTCGCACGGGATACCATGGTTCCGCAAAGGCTGATGGGTTCAAATATAGCAACAGGAGTAACCCTTCCGGTCCTTCCCGTGTTGACTTCTACATCTAAAAGGCGCGTCTCTTTTTCTTCCGGCGGATACTTATAAGCAATCGCCCATCTGGGGAACTTGATCGTATTGCCGAGCTTCGAACGCTCTGAAAGATTATTGAGTTTTACTACCGCGCCATCGATGTCATACTCAAGGTCATTTCTCATCTCGCCGATCTTCTGGATTGCGTCCCAGACCTCGTCGGCAGTCTTACACTTGAAGCAGTTCTCGATGACCTTTACTCCGTTTCTCTTCAAGTATTCATAGCCTTCGAGATGCGTGTTAAAAGTAACACCCCTTGTTTCCTGAACATTGAAGATGAAAAGAGATAATCCTCTTTCCTTTGTTATTCTAGTATCTATCTGTCTTAATGTTCCTGCAGCGCAGTTCCTGGGATTAGCGAAAGGCTTGGTTCCTTCCTCTTCGGCTTTTGTGTTAACGGCCTCAAAAGCCTTTCTTGTCATATAGACCTCGCCTCTGATCTCGATATAAGGAACAGGCTCTTTGAGCTGCCTTACAACATCAGGGATCTGCTTGGCATTCATCGTGACATCTTCGCCTTCTGTGATGCCATCGCCTCTGGTAACAGCGAGCTTCAGCTCACCGTTTTCATAACGGAGTGCCATAGACAAACCGTCGATCTTGGTCTCTACCAGGAATTCAGCTTCGTCGCCGAATTCGGATCTAATTGAATTTACGAATTCATATACGTCTTCTTTTTCGAAAACATCCTGCAAAGAAAGCATCGGAACATTATGTTTTACCAATACGCCCTTTTCAGCTTTCCATCCGACTCTTACAGAAGGAGAATCAGGAACGATCCAGTCGGGATGCTCCTTTTCGATCTGCTTAAGCCTGTTATTCATGGAATCGTATTCGTAGTCAGATATCTCCGGCTCGTCCTTTGAATAGTAAAGCTCAGCAAAATAATTGAGCTTCTTTACAAGTCCCAGATACTCTTCACGCTCGGGATCTTCCTGAATCAAACCGGAAAACATATCTAACTGTTCCATATCATTTCCTCCTGCCGATAGTAGCAAGGTAGATCATCGGAAGTATGGCAAAGGCTGCAAGGAACAATCCCCATACCAATTCAGGGATCCCTGCAAGCCCCGCGAAAGCCGATGTAATATCCAGATCGTTATATTTAGTTATATAGAAGAACTTTGAAGCAGCTCCGCCGAATCCGGAGATCGGGACGAATATGAGCGAATTGATGAGTGCTACCGCAAGCGAATAGGTATAGGTATCCGTAAACCACTTGAGTCCCTTTTCGAACTTTAAAATATAGAATGCCAGTGCTATTGCTGCGGGAATTGCAAGGCTTACAGCATCGCTTATCGCGATCGAACGGTTGAGGAACGTCTTTACCAAAAGCATCGATATAAAAACCACCGAGATCGCACAGGGAATAAAGTTGCCCAGTCTGGTAGGCTCAAGTTTCTGCATAAGGATCACAACGGAAACCACTATCAGATACAAGACAAGTGAAAAAGCGATTCCTTTGATCCCTATTCCCTTACAGGCATACTGGACAGCCCTCGCAATAAAGCGCGCAAAAATATGGAAGGGCTCTGTAATCAGAGTCCCCCACAAAAACAACATTAAAAATGAAATAATACCCGCTCGTTCTTCGCTTCTCATATTAAATCACGACGCATAATAACGCGCCCTAATCAGATTCAAAACAATTAACCTTCAGGTCAATTACTCGTCGAGAGAAGTAAAGTCGCCGTCTTCAAGATAAGCCTTGAGAGTATTATATTCTTCGAAATCAAGAGAAATACCCTTGCCTACCTTCTCATGGTTCGGGCCCCAATCACGGATGTCAAGCTTCGGCTTTCCGTTATTCCACTTAACGATATTAAGCTCACGCTGCCAACCGGACTTATTCTCCTTGAGAATACCGATCTGCTGAACGATCTCGTATGTGATTTCTGTCTTAGGCATCCTTATTTCCTCCTATAAAATACATATGTAATTGTATGAATTATAACACACGTTTGGCCGCTGCATATTATATAATTAAGAAAAAAGGAGAACTGTCCGAATAATGGATATCTTTTTAGCGGTTTTACTGATTTTGGCAGCATTAATTCTGCTATATATCCTATGGTGTCTTGCTGAACCGTTCTTCCTTGTTAACGACAGGGTCAGCATGACCAGGTCAGAATTAACCGGCGGTGACATCAGCAAAGAGACAGTCAGAAAGCTCCCATTTGTTCCCAATGGCTCTGAAGCCTCCCCTGATCTCCGCTTATTCTTCTTCTCCGATATCCATACAGAATGGTGCCCTGTAACCTCCAAGCGCCTCTGCAAGTCGATTAAAAGGGCTCACGAGGCATCAGGGATCGATGCCGTCATCTTCGGAGGTGACATAATCACATATCCCGAAAATGCAGCCAAGGGCTATAAATACTTATCAGAAGTGAGCGCGTTCTGCAAAAAACTCGGCATTCCCTTCTACGGTATCTCCGGAAACCACGACTGCAGATTGACCGACGCGCCTGAAAAATCAGGTTTTGTAAGCCTCGATTCCAAGGCTTTTGTACTCTCATCGCGAAAGAGCGGCGCCAAGGTTTACCTTACCGGTGTCCCTGATTCAGGAAAGCTCCACCGTGTCTGGCAGGAAAAGCTCGCCTGCGGCAGCGAATATCCCATCATTCTGGCAGCACACGACCCTGACGCATTCTTACACTTATCTCCTGATGCCAGGCCGTCTTACATGCTC
The DNA here is from genome assembly GCA_003149065.1 of Ruminococcaceae bacterium R-25. NCBI lineage: Bacteria > Bacillati > Bacillota > Clostridia > Eubacteriales > Oscillospiraceae > Ruminococcaceae bacterium R-25. The sequence goes on along the minus strand of QGFZ01000002.1, from coordinate 684,129 downwards.
TCAGGCCATTTTCACGGCGGTCAGATGAAGCTTCCCTTCAGATTTGAATTCAACGTATTAAGAACAAAGGACAAGTTCCCTAAGATGGGCGTCATCCAGGGGCACTTCAACATCAACGGAACCGAAGTCTTCGTATCAAGAGGTGTCGGCTGCGGCATCCTCCCCTTCAGGATCTTCTCTGCGCCTGAAGCAACTGTCGTAGAGATTAATCTCTGATTTGTCTTTTCTCTCGCGCGCACGCGTATATTTCTTATATAAATAATATAAATGTGATTAGCGCGTGGCCACGCTTTTTTCGAGACCAATATAGCTCGGGTTGAAGGTTTACATTTTTCCATCTTGATAGCGAAGCTTTACCCCATAAACATGTGACAGAACGTTTGACAAAAAACTGTACGGAAATGACCAAAATCGTCAATAAAATTGTCAATAACGCCCTTTTTGACGGTTTTATTGACAATTTGAGCTGTTTTCGTACAGTTTTCTGTCAATTTCAGTCATTCGCGAAAAAGGCGGCCCATCGAAAAAGAAACCCATCAAATAAGCTACCCATCAAAAACTCTTCCCAACTAAAAAGGCTGCCCGTCGCCGGACAGCCTCTTTTAATCAATTTCTTAAAGCCAATTATTAGCCGAGCTCTGCGAAGTACTTGATTGTTCTTACCATCTGAGATGTGTAAGAATTCTCGTTGTCGTACCAAGCAACAACCTGAACGAGTGAGTTGCCGTCATCCATCTTGGAAACCATTGTCTGGTTAGCATCGAAGAGTGAACCGAATCTCATACCAACGATGTCAGAAGAAACGAGCTTCTCTTCTGTGTAGCCGAAAGACTCGTTTGTAGCAGCCTTCATAGCAGCGTTGATGCCATCAACTGTAACATCACCCTTAACAACAGCGTGAAGGATTGTTGTAGAACCTGTGAATGTAGGAACTCTCTGAGCAGCACCGATGAGCTTGCCGTTGAGCTCAGGGATAACAAGGCCGATAGCCTTAGCAGCGCCTGTAGAGTTAGGTACGATGTTAGCAGCACCAGCTCTTGCTCTCTGGAGGTCACCCTTTCTCTGAGGACCGTCAAGGATCATCTGGTCGCCTGTGTAAGCGTGAACTGTTGTCATGATACCGCTCTGGATAGCTGCATAATCATTGAGAGCCTTTGTCATAGGAGCAAGGCAGTTTGTTGTGCAGGAAGCTGCAGAGATGATCTTATCATCAGCTGTAAGTGTTGTGTGGTTAACGTTGTAAACAATTGTAGGGAGATCGTTTCCTGCAGGAGCAGAGATAACAACCTTCTTAGCACCAGCATTGATGTGAGCCTGTGCCTTTTCCTTTGATGTGTAGAAACCGGAGCACTCGAGAACTACGTCAACACCGAGCTCGCCCCAAGGACAATTGTTTGCATCGGGTTCCTTGTAGATCTTAAGCAACTTGCCGTCAACTGTGATTGTGTTAGCTTCGTCGTCAGATGTTACTGTGTGCTTATTCTCGCCGAATACACCAGCATATCCGCCCTGAGCTGTGTCATACTTGAGAAGGTGAGCGAGCATGGAAGGCTTTGTAAGATCGTTGATAGCTACAATCTCATAACCCTCAGCACCGAACATCTGTCTGAAAGCAAGACGACCGATACGACCGAAACCGTTAATCGCAACTTTTACTGCCATATTGAATTCCTCCTAAATTCCCTTAACCGGGATTATTAAACTTTAACTAGTGCTAATTCATCTGCACCGTAAGAATTCTACTCCACTGGGTAGGGGTTTTCCATATTATTTTTGTCATTAGAATGTAAATTTTAATTAAAAAATGGCATATTGCCCCCATTTTCCCTCAAACGATTTTTGCTTCATTATCAGCGTGCTATAATTTTATTAATAATTCTCCGGAGCCAGGATATGATAGAACCTCAACTTGTCAAAAACAGACTGCCCAAATGGCTGAAAGCCATCATCCTCTTATTTCCCATTGTTGTCGCCTTTTTTCAATTCAGGACTATAGACAACGACTTTTATTTCCTGTATCCGACCGGTGAATATATATTAAATAATGGCTTCCCGCATACGGATTTTCTCTCTATGCATTCAAATATGAAAATCGTTCTTCAACAGTGGCTCAGCACTGTGATTTTCTACCTTGCCTATTCCCGTTTAGGTAAAATCGGACTTTTCGCGGTATTGTACATTTGCTACGCATTGATCTGCGTGTTAACTTACCGCATTATCCTGCTTATAACAAAGAACGAACTGGTTACAGTGATCCTTTCCGTGGTCACTGATGTGATTATCTTCAACCCTTTCATAGTCACGAGGCCACAGATTTTCACCTATAACATCCTTTTGGCAGAGATCTATCTGCTTGAAAAGCATGTGCAAACAAAGAAAAACAAGTATCTGATCTGGATCCCGGTGCTGTCATTGGCCCTGATCAATCTCCATGCCTCTATGTGGCCCATGCTGTTCGTGTTTATGCTTCCATATATTGCGGGAGCTATTCCGGTAAAGATCAAGTCCTTTAAATTGGAAGCAAACGGAAATATCCTTTATATGATGGCCGCTTTGGCAGTCAGTGCCGCTATTGGTTTTGTTAATCCATACGGACTCGATAACGTAATATACCTGACCTCTTCATATGGTCCAAATAAACTTGGTGAATCTATAGTCGAAATGCAACCGGTCAATATGGGTATGCATTACGGTAAGGTATTGATCATTCTGGTCATTATGCTCGGAATAATCAGTTTCTTTGTCAAGAAGAGAGAATTTTCCGTGCGATTCTTCTGCTTGTTCCTGGGTACGCTTTTACTCGGTCTTTTGCATGTAAAGGGCATACCTTATTTCATTATCTTTGGAATCATAGCCTTCTCCTTTGTGCTTAAGGACATTGAAGTAAAGATCCCGGATAAGTTGAAGACAAAGATAACCAAGCGCGTGGAGGTTTTTACAGCTGTTATTTTGGTACTGGTCACGGTGTTTGTATCAGCTTATAAGCTCATAAAATCCATAGAAGCCATTCCCGGCAGCACGGCTCATTATGAACGTTTAGACGAGGTTATCGAAATACTTAAAAGAAGTGAGGAACCCATTATCCTCTACACTAATTTCAATGATGGTCAGTATCTTGAATATAAAGGTTTCCACCCTTATATCGACGGGAGAGCAGAATTATTCTTACAGCAGAATAACGAAGATTATGAATATTTTGGCGAATATTACGACCTGAGATCCGCACGCATGTATTATCGTGACTTCACAGACAGATATCAGTTCAATTACCTCATATTGGGCGAGAATAATGACAGATACCTTTTGGAATCTCTACTGCACGATGATGATTATGAATTAACTTACCACGAAGGCGGAGTTCTTCTTTTCGAAAAGAAATAACCCTAAAGATCAAAGGCTGTCACAAAGCTTAATCTTCGGTCTGTCAGGCCTTTCTTCGAATGCAAAAGCACAGATGAGTGCCGTTACCGCACCCTCAAGATCGAAGTGTGATATAAATCCGCTGCCGCCTCCGACATCATTTTTATATTTATCGCCCAGACGTACAATTGGATATCCCATTGAACAAGAGATATCGATATAAGGGATCGTCACATGCTTTACGTCCCTGAAAGTCTTTCTCTCGACAAAGAACGTGCGCTTATTTGTAATCAGGATACCTGTCTTACCGTGGACAAACACTCCGTCATCGTAAAAGAGGATGACGCGTTCGCCCGGAAGAAAGTTCGGCATAAGGCGCCTTACGACATCTCTCATGTTCTCTTCGCGGATACCGTTTGCCGATACATCATCAAAGCCCATAAGGTACTCGCGGATATAGGATTCGATCTTGGAAGATGTCTCGAACTCATTTAATGTCCTGATAAAGGACTGGACCACAGTTTTGCAGGCGTCATTCGCCATCAGGCTCTCAAAGTCCCAATCATAGATGAACCAGTCCATGTTTACGGGCTGGCCGCTTATCTCGCTTTTTGTGATTTCATCCAAAGGGAACTCGCTTCCGCAGTATGAACAGACAAGTCTCTTTCTGTTCTTTGCAAGCGCAAGTTTACCCGAGCAGTTGGGACATTTATTGAGTTCCATATTCGTGTGGTCCTGAAATTACAAATTTGCTACAACTCTCTTGATCGTGATGCCCTGGTCAGCGAACTTCTGCTCGAATTCCGTGCGGATATTCTCCTCATTCCATTCGCTGTTATGAAGGTCTCTGGTGACATCTGTCAATGTGAATCCCATAGCCTCAAATTCTCCTAAAGAGAAATCGAAAAGATCGTCGTTATCGGTCTTGAATTCAATGGCTCCGCCATCTCTCATCATGACCTTGTATTTAGCAAGAAAATCCCTGTAAGTAAGACGTCTCTTGGGCTTGTTCTGCCTTGTCCACGGATCTGAGAAGTTCAGGAATATCCTGTTTACTTCATTCTCTGCGAAATAGTTCTCGATAATGCCTGCATCGCCTCTGATAAAGAAGAGGTTGGGGATCTCAAGTTCATGAGCCTTCTCGATCGCAGCCAGAGTAACGGAAGCATCCCTTTCCATAGCGATATAAAGGACTTCGGGATGTCTTAAAGCCATCTCGGTGCAGAATTTGCCCTTGCCGCAGCCGATCTCGAGCCAGACCGGAACGTCTTCGGCAAAGCCGCAGGCTTCTCTCCACTTTCCGCGGTTTAACATGGGCGCGTCAAACCAGCGCTCATGACATTTTTCCATGCGCGCAGGGATATTGCGCTTAGTTCTCATTCTAGCCATAGGATCAGATAAGCTTCTCCGTAAGTTCTGCACCGGCAATAACGTGGAAGTGCACGTGCATAACGGTCTGTCCTGCACCTTCACCGCAGTTATTGATAGTTCTGAAAGCACCGCTTACGCCCTTGATCTTTGCTACTTCAGCAATAGCCTTTGTGATCTCTGCTGAATAGAGCGCGCCTTCAGGATCAGTTGCGAGTTCGTTGATGTTGTCGAAATGCTTTTTCGGAACAACAAGAGCATGAACAGGTGCAACGGGATTAATATCGTCGAAGCAAAGAACATAATCGTTCTCATATACTTTCTTTGAAGGGATCTTGCCCTCAACTATATCGCAAAAAATGCACATGGTCTTTCTCCTTTATGCGTTAACCTGTGAAGCCAGAACTTCCTCTGCCTTAGCGAGAGCTTCAGCAAGCTTGGATACGTCCTTACCGCCTGCCTGAGCCATGTCGGGACGTCCGCCGCCGCCACCGCCTGCGACCTTAGCAGCTTCCTTGATGATGTTTCCGCAGTGAGCGCCCTTCTCGTTAGCTGACTTTGTAGCCATAGCTGTGAAAAGGAGCTTGTCGCCGCCGTTTGCTGCGAGGAATACAACGCCGCACTCGAGCTTATCTCTGATCTTGTCTGCTGTATCTCTCAAAGCTGCTGCATCAGCTGCATCGCAAGCTGCGATGACTGCCTTAACGCCACCGATATCCTTAGCGCCTGATACTGCACTGTCAGCGAATGAACCTGCCTTAGCCTTCTCGATCTCAGCGAGTTCCTTTTCGAGAGATTTAACTTCTGCGTGGAGAGCATCGATCCTCTCTACGATCTTATCTTTGGGAGTTTTAAGAACAGCTGCTGCCTCATCAATGAGGGCCCTGTCTGCCTTGCTCATCTCATAGCATCTCTCACCTGTTACAGCTTCGATTCTTCTGATACCTGCTGCGATACCGGACTCTGAAACGATCCTGAACTGACCGATCTGAGCGCTGTTTGTAAGGTGTGTGCCACCGCAGAACTCGAGATCGAAAGGAGCTTCAAATCCGCCTACTGCAACGACTCTTACGACCTCTCCGTACTTCTCGCCGAAGATTGCCGTAGCGCCGAGCTTCTTAGCTTCCTCGATAGCAAGGACCTTTGTCTCAACAGGAAGAGCCTGAAGGACAACATCATTGACCATTTCTTCAACTTTAGCGATCTCTTCGGCTGTCATTGCCTGGGAGTTGTTGAAGTCGAATCTCAAACGGTCATTGCCTACATAGGAACCTGCCTGCTCAACATGGTCACCTAAGACCTTCTGGAGAGCTGAAAGCAGGATGTGTGTAGCTGTATGGTTTCTTGCGATCGCAAGTCTGTTCTTCTTATCAACTTCGATGCTGACTGTCTCGCCTGTGGAAACAGAACCCTTAACGACCTTAAGAGTATGGAGATACTTGCCTGCAGCATCCTTATCTACTGAGATAACCTCAGCCTCAAAGCCTGCTGTGGAGATCTTACCTTCGTCGTGGATCTGACCACCCATCGTAGCGTAGAGAACTGTCTTGTCAGTAACAACGATGATGTCATCACCTTCAGAAGCGCTGCCAACGACCTTAACGCCGTCTTCATCGGACTTCAGGATGTAGATGACCTTTGCATCACACTTGAGGTTATCGTAACCGTCGTATTCTGTAGCATTGGAATCCTTTGCAACTTCATCAGGGATCTCATTTACGGAAAGTGCGAGATCACCCTTAGCCTTGGTAGCAGCTCTTGCTGTTTCCTTCTGCTTTTCCATTGCAGCCTTGAAACCTTCCTCATCGACCTTAAGGCCTTCCTCGGAAGCCATCTCAACCGTAAGCTCGATCGGGAATCCGAATGTATCGTAAAGATAGAATGCGGAATCGCCGTCGATCGCAGAAGACCCTGCTGCCTTCTTGTCATCAAGGATTTTCTTGAATTCCTTGATGCCGTTCTCGAGAGTGCTCTCGAATCTTGCGATCTCCTTGTCGAGCTCGTTAAGGATGAACTCGCGGTTCTTTGCAAGAAGCGGGTAGCTGTCATCGTAAACGCTGTCAATATAGATCTTTGCGAGACCTAAGATCTGTTCTGTGGAAAGACCCAAAGTTCTTGCGTGTCTTACTGCACGTCTGATGAGACGTCTTAATACGTAGCCTGCACCTGCGTTGGAAGGAACGAGCTTTGCAGCGTCGCCGATCAGCATAACGCTCGTACGGATATGGTCTGCAAGAACTCTCATTGACTTTGTGAGCTTCTCGTCTGAATCGTACTTAACGCCTGAAGCGTTCTCGATATAAGCAATTGCTTCAGTGAAAAGGTCTGTCTTATAAACGTCCTTGGTTCCGTTAAGGAAAGCGAGGATTCTCTCAAGACCCCAGCCTGTATCAACGTTCTTCTGCTTTAAAGGTGTGAGGTGACCGTCCTGATGCTTTTCATACTGCATGAAAACGTCATTACCGATCTCTGTATACTTGCCGCAGGAGCATCCGGGACCACAATTGGGACCACAGTCAGGAACGTCAGCAATATAGAACATCTCGCTGTCCGGACCGCAGGGACCGTACTCCAATCCCCACCAGTTGTCGTCTGCACCGAGATAGTAGATATTTTCGGGCTTGAAGCCGGAAGCGATTCTGAACTGAGCGCCTTCCTCATCTCTCGGAGCATTCTCATCGCCTGCAAATACTGTTGCAGCGAGGTGATCCTTGTCAAAACCGAAAACGTCTGTGAGGAGTTCATAACTCCACTTGCATCTTTCTTCCTTGAAGTAGTCACCAAGGCTCCAGCTGCCCATCATCTCAAAGAATGTAACGTGGCTTCTGTCACCTACTGAATCGATATCGTTTGTACGGACACAGCCCTGTACGTTGCAAAGCCTTGTTCCCAGAGGGTGCTTCTCGCCGAGAAGATAAGGCATAAGAGGCTGCATTCCTGCTACGTTAAATAAAACGCCTGTTGAACCGTCAGATACTAATGATACGGCACCTACATCTACATGACCTCTCTCAATATAGAATTCCTTCCAGGTCTTTCTGAGCTCTTTTGAAGTGAATTGTCTCATCGGGTGCTACTCCTTAATAATAATAAAACTTAGAAATTATAAATCGTTTGATTTCGCTTTGCAATCAGGATTAGATCAGAGTGAGGCAAGTTTTGCCGCCCTGGCCGCTTTCCTGATAAATTCGCCGTATTCTTTGCAGATCTCCTCATTGTCGATCTCGATATTTACTCTTTCGAATGTCGAGAGCTCGAAAAGATCCGTATAAAGCGTCGGCGCAAGTCCCGTCGTCACGCTGATCTTCAGGATGCCCTTATCGAGTTTGGTGTCATCTGCGATCCTGACCTTATCGCTTACCTTGGAACTGAACGCGCCATAAGCCTTCAGCACGTCCTTCCTGGTCAGGCCGTTTATCGTGATGCCGAGCTGGATCATCCTGCTGCTCGAAAAGGCTGACAGCGAGTTATTGATAAAGTCTTTGAGCTCCTGATTTCTCATTCTCTCGTTCTTGTAGTCGACATAAAGACGCTTATCTTCAAGAACAGTGGAAGCGATACGGTCTACCCTGTAACGCCTTAAGGCTTTGGAAAGCGTGTGGTCTCTCTCGAGATCTTTTGCTTCCTCATTGTCGATCGCAATAAGATAATAGCAGTTGTTCTCCCAGTCCAAAGCCATCGGTGAGACTATCTTGTCTGTCTTTTCCGTAAGGCTCTTTCCAAGCATGTAACCGTATGAGATCTTCAGAGCGCACTTTTCCTCTATGCCGCTCCTTATATTATTCAGGAGAAGGATGCTCTTCCTGTCGATCTTCTCGTAGTGAGGATAAAGTGTCCTGTTCTGGTAGCCTTCGGGGAAATATGTCGGGAACATCTTTATGATCTTCTCGCACAGATCGGAATCGACGAAAGTCGTCGTGCTGATAGCGTCAACTATAAGTCTTGCCTCGTCAATAAGGATCTCGTCCTTGAGCTCGGAACGCCTGTATTTCTTGCCTTCCGTGTAGATCCAGTCGCTGTCTTTTGTCTGGCCTGATTTCTGCACATATTCATTGATCTTGCTGATGTCCGCATAGATGGATTTTCGCTCGAAAGTAGTGCCTGTAGTCTCCTCGAGATAAGAGATCAGTTCGCTTACGGATACGGCCTCTTTACCGCCTTCGGCACTGACCTGATTCTTGAAATAATCGTATATGAACAAGATCTTGAGTTTGGATAATTCACTGTTAGCCATAAGTCCGCCTCCGCAAGTTTTTCGATGGATTAATAGTACCATTAAATGTACTTTGGGTTAAGCGGAAACGCGATTTGTCAAAAGGCCATTTCAGTCATTACCGGAAACTATGCCAAGAACACCTAAAAAACACTCATTTTATCCCCAAAACAGCCCCTGTCCGTGATAGAATGGTAAGCACTTTTATTGTTTAGAGGGTGTATATAAAGTGAGAACTGTTAATGATCTCGGCTTTGCGGTGCCGGATATTCTTATTCCGCAAGAAGGAACAGACTTCAAAAAATGGGCAGTAATTGCCTGCGACCAGTACACATCAGAACCTGAATATTGGGAGAGCTGTGAGAAAGAAGTAGGAGATGCTCCTTCCACATTGAATCTCGTTCTTCCCGAAGTTTATCTCGGAACAGAAAAAGAGACAGAAAAGCTCGGTTCCATTGCAAAAACAGCAAGAAAATACTTGGATGAAGGCATTCTTTCCGATCTCGGCACAGGCTTCATCCTGACAGACAGGGCAACAGAGCTCCATCCTTCGAGAAGAGGCCTCATGGCTGCGATCGATCTCGAAGGCTACAGCTTCGAACCTGGCAACAAGAATATATGCAGAGCTACCGAAGGTACGGTACTTTCGAGAATTCCTCCGAGAGTAAGGATCAGAGCCAATTCACCTTTGGAGCTCCCCCATATCATGATCCTCATCGATGACCCCAAGGGACTTACGATCGAGAAGGCATTCGACATGGCAAAGGAAGAAGGCTTAAAGCCTTTGTACGATACCGATCTCATGCTCGGTTCAGGCCACATCACAGGAACATTCATTCCTGACGGCTCACCTATCGCAGAGTCAATAATCTCAGGCCTTTCAACACTTAAGGCCAATAATGCTGACGGACTGTTGTTCCTCGTTGGCGACGGAAACCACTCTCTGGCTTCAGCTAAAGCTCACTGGGAGAACATCAGAGAAAACCTCTCAGACGAAGAAAAGAAAAACCACCCTGCAAGATATGCACTTGCAGAGATCGTAAATATCCACGACAAGGGCCTTGATTTTGAGCCTATCCACAGAGTCGTATTCAACATCTCAGGCAAGGAATTCATCGCTAAGGCAAAGGAATACTTCAAGGACAACGGCATTGAGATCAATGGTGCCGACGAAGGCAAGCAGACATTCGTTGTAGTTACCGAAGGCGCAGAAGACGTCAAGGTATCTCTGGCAAATCCTCCGCACACCCTTGCTGTAGGTTCTGTTCAGATGATGATAGACAGCCTTGGCCTTGAGTGCGATTACATTCATGGCGAAGACTCCGTTAGAAAGCTTGCCACAAAAGGCAATACAGGCATTCTCGTTCCTGCCATCGGCAAGGATACTTTCTTCGGAACAGTTGAAAAAGAAGGTGTCTTCCCCAGAAAGACTTTCTCCATGGGCGAAGCATTCGAAAAGAGATTCTATCTTGAGGCAAAGAAGATCGGATAATGGATTCTGACGGCATTTTTGTAGATGAGAAGAAAACTGTCTGCATAATCGGATCCGGCTTATCGGGTCTTACCTGCGGAATGAAGCTTGCAAAAGCGGGCTTTAATGTAACTGTCGTTGAGGAGCTCGCTTCTCCCGGCGGTCTTCTCGCATATACAAGAATCGGAAGAGAATATTTAGAGCTCCTCCCCCACCATTTGAGAAAGAGTGACAAAGCACTTTTGGCGCTTTCAAAAGAGATGGGCGTAGATGACAAGATCGGCTGGTTTGATTCGGCATGGTCCGGAAAAGCATCACACCGCAAGGTCGGTTACTACGAAGGCGGTTTCGCATGCCTTATCTCAAGCCTTATGCAGGCTATAACAGATAATGGCGGACATATTTACTATTCGACAACCGTAGCCGAGATCGCAAGACTCGGAAGCGGAATGTACAGAACGAGCTGCATTCTTTCCAATTCGACCAGAGTCGTGATCGACAGCGCTTACGTAGTATTTACAGGTTCATGCAGAACCTTCGTTAATGTCAGCCACGGTCTTCCTATCCCGATGGATGACAGAGACATCTTAATGAACGTCACATATAGTGCGAAGATCACTGCGATGATGGTAATGAAACACGAACTGTCCCAGATGTTCTATCAGGTTCCGCCGAAAGATTCAGATCTTCCCTTCAAGGCGATAATCAATCACACAAGCGCTTTCGGAGAGAGAGGCTACGGCGGATTTGTAGTTTATCTCGTAGGTTCATGTTCTATCACGGACGAGCTCTGGATCGACAACGATGCCGAGATTATGCTCAAGTACTTTTCCGGACTCAGAAAGCTCTATCCTTCACTTCGTAAATCCGACGTCAAATCATGGCGTCTTACCAAGACAAGATATGCACTTACATCACAGTATCCGGAGATCGATCTTACTAATCCCTGCGAGAATCTGTATGTATGTTCAACAGGTCTTACCAAGTATGCTACTAGTGAAACACCCGAAAACCATATGGATTCGGTCGTAAGTCTCGCGGGAAAGATCAGTGCCGAGATCATTAAATCTTACGAGGAATCCCTTGTAAGACCCATTGAATCTGCTCCCATTACTGAGCTAAATGCCCAGGAAATAATGTCAAAAGATTCATTTGAAGGAGTTCTGTCATGAGTAAGGTTTTTGAGGATTCAAGATTTGGTCCTACTTCACCTTTGCGCTTTTTCTTTTTCTTACTTCCTTTTGCAATTGCCACTATGCTCGGTGTCTGCACCATGGGAAGCAAAGATACGGCCAGCTGCCTTTGGTGGGCTTTCTGCCTCCTTCTGATAGGACTTGCCACTCTTCCTCTTGCAACCAAGATCTGGGAGAACTTCTCCTCAGGCGGTTTCATATTGTCCCAGACAATGGGAATCGTGTTTACAGGACTTGTCCTGTGGATTCTTACTCACGTAAAGCTATTCAGATTAAACGTTATATGCATTTTGTTATCTGTGATCTTAGTCGCTTTATGCTGCTATATCCCGAAAACATTCAGGCAGTCTTTGGTCAAGAAACTTAACACCAAAGGATTTGTTGAAGCGGCAGTTATCGAAGAGACCGTTTTCATCGTTATCCTTTTCCTCATGTGCTATTTCAAGGGCTTCCTTCCTGACATCAACGGCCAGGAGAAATACATGGATTACGGCTTCATAATGTCCATGATGAGAAATGACAAGCTTCCTGCAAATGACATGTGGCTTTCAGGATATTCAATTAATTACTACTATTTCGGCCAGTACCTCTGGACGGTAATCATCAAGGCTACAGGAGTTAATACCGGCGTAGGATATAATCTCGCAATGTGTTCTGCTACGGCAATTCCGTTTGCTTTGAGTTTTTCCATAGGCAAATTCCTCATCGAAGCTTCAACCATGAAGGGCTTCATTGACAACAAGGTAATCAAATATGTTGCAGGATTCTTTACAGGATGTGCGGTTTCTCTCTGGGGCAATTCACACTCTTTCTATTATGACGAAAACAGCATCGGAAACACCTTCCTTAAAACATTCAGCAATTGGGGGATCAATGTAGGAAGAACAGATAATTTCTTCTATCCAGACAGCACGAGATTCATCGGATGGAATCCTGAAGTAACCACAAACGGCGGTGACTTCACTATCGAGGAATTCCCTTTCTATTCTTATCTGGTAGGCGACCTCCACGCACACGTTATCTCAATGATGATCGTCCTTCTTATCACGGCGATCATGCTGTCGCTCATAAGCTCGGTAAAGCTTCCGACAAGCGAGGAAGCAGCTGTTACCACGAGCTTTGAGAACTTAAGCTCCGGTCACTCGAGACTCGTTCCGGAATTTACGGCAACCATTAATCTCCATCTGGTCTTGTGCGCTATCCTTTTAGGCTGTGCACAGATGACAAACTACTGGGATTTCCTGATCTATTTCATTTTCTGCTCAATGGCTTTCCTGATCGTTAACACGATCAAGTCAGGCGAGTTCGTAAATCTTTTCGGAGCCATCGTCTTCGTCATAAATGTCGGAGGAATACTCCTTATTTATCTTTCACAGGGAAGCAACCCGCTCCTGCTTTATGCTTTGGAAGCGATCCTTATGGTAGCTGTCTTCCTCTTCCTGGTTGTAAGTCCTTCGGCTCTTCCGAGAACTTCTTTCCAGATGAGCTTCCTCTTTACATTTGCTACATTGACCGCACTTCCGTTCAATCTCAATTTCGATATGATCTCAAACTCTTTGGGTAAGGTTAAGAACACTTCCCCTCTGTTCCAGCTCTTCATTTTGTACGGAACACATGTAATAATCTGCGTTTTCTTTGTGGTCATGGTATTTGTCTTTAAGAATTACCAGTATGTTTCCACATCTAAAGCCAAGAAACTTTCAGGTGCAACACCCGTTATCGGAGGAAACGAGAATTATACGAATCCCATCCAGAAATTCTTTGCAACAAGAAACATCATCGATATCTTCGTCTGCGGAATGACCGTTGTCGGCATCATGATGCTGATCGCGCCCGAGATTTTCTACGTAAGAGATATCTACACAGCAGGATATCTCCGTTCCAACACGATGTTCAAGTTCTGCTTTGCGGCATTCATAATCCTGTCTATCTGCATGATCTATTCCGTTGTAAGACTCTTATGGTTTGTAAACAAGAAGGGAAAATACAGCAGTGCCCTTTTTGCAGTAGCTATAGTCTTCGGTCTGATGCTCTTTATTCCTGCCCATTACACTATGGCATCTTTAAAGCAGCGCTGCGGAAAAGAACTTAAAAAGGAAGATTATAAACAATTAGACGGCACAGCTTATCTCGAGTATTACACGTCCCCGATAGTAAGTGAAAACTATCCCGGAAACCTCACATCTTACCAGGTCTGCATCAACTGGTTTAACACTAACGTCAAGGGCGATCCGGTTATCTGCGAGGCATACGGAGACAGCTATACCGACAGTTGCATAGTCTCAGCTTATACAGGACTCCCTACCGTATTCGGATGGCAGACACATGAATGGCTCTGGAGATTCCACGGCATCGTAGATAAGGATCAGGACCTTCTTGTTTCAGATCCCGATAAGGATGTATGGGAGCTCTATATCACTCCGAGACATAACGATGTTGATACTATCTATCTGAGTGAATCACCTGAAGAGATCCAGTCACTGATCAACAAGTACAATATCCAGTACATCATCATCGGCGACATGGAGCGCTTCAAGTACGGATACGATAATTCCTATATGTTTAATGAATTGGGAACGCCGGTATTCAGCTACGATACACTCACGGTTTATAAGGTAACACCGAATTCTTTAGGCTGATCGATCCTATCGGAAGTTCTTCTAAAGGATCGATCTTTACAGTGAAGGGATCAGTCCCCTCTCCTTCGTCGTATGTCAGTTCACCGCAGACAAGAGCTATGGGGCATTTTATCCTGCTCCCGTATTTGCCGTCCCCTGCAAGAGGATGTTTTCTCGATGCGAACTGGGTCCTTATCTGGTGCGTCCTTCCGGTATCCAGAGTAACTTTCACATAAGACATATCTTTTTCTTCGTTATAAGAAAGGACCTTATAGCTTAATCTTGCTTCTTTTACGCCTTTTCGCATCCTCTTTACGGGAAATGTGCGGTTACTCCTGGAATCGTGGAAAAGAAGGTCTTCCATAATACCTTCATCAGGCTCTAATCTTCCCTGACAAACGAGAAAATATTTCTTATCTAATACTCTTATTCTCTTGCCGGAATCAGCTGCAGCAATTATGCCGGGAACAGGCACATCGAGCCTTGAAAGGCATGCCATGCCAGAAGAAGCGATCTTCTCGCTGTCTTCTCCTCTTTCTTTATAAAGGATCTGATATCCATTACCTTCGGCTAAGATCTTCGACATAAACTTTAACAGATATATAAGGATATGTTTTCGCGGCCGCCGTCCAAGAATACTTCAACGGTTCCGACGTCTTCTATTACACTGATCTCGGGACATTCCCTGTATGCCTTGTCAAACAGAGTGCGGCCTTCAAACTGGACCCTGAGCCTGCCTGAACCATAACTTACAAAGCGGCTTTCCCTGATCTGTCTGGACTTAAGGCCTCCGTAAGGCATAAGACAGACTTCGCCCTTTCTCGATATGAATAACTCTCTTGGGATAGAGATCGAAGAAGAATTCATCCTCATGGAGAACATCCATGCCATTAAGACCTTCCTGCCCTCTTCATCTTCGCAGATCACGGGATTAAAAAAATCATCTCCAAGGTCTACTGGCTTAAAAGGCTCTTTTTCGTCATCGAAAACAAATTCATGTCCGTCATAATCGCCTGTAGCAAATAAGACTTTGGTAGGTATATGTCTCTCGCTCTGGATAATGAAGATCCATTTGCCGTCGACTTCTGCCAACTGGGGCACTTCGATAACGCTGCCAAACCTTCCGTCTGACAGAAGCTCGCCCATGTAATTCCAGTTGATGAGGTCATCAGATTCATACTGGAGGACCTTTGCTATGCCGTCATTTCCTGCACCGACGATCATTCGGAAAGAGTTTTTATACTTAAAAACAAATGGTTCCCTGAATTTCGAACTGCCTTCAAAAGGCGAGGCTGATATAGGGTTCTTATCACTTTTAGAAAAGCAAATGCCGTCTTCAGAATATGCTGCCCTTATTGTTTCTTTTCCATCAGAAGATGTTGCATTATAAAACAGCCATATCCTGTTATCGTGAACTATCGCAGATCCTGAATTGCAGCACATCTCTTCTTCCGGACTTATCGCCACAGGGCACTCTTCCCAGGAAATCAGGTCTTCAGATACTGCATGTCCCCAGTGCATCAAGCCGTATCTCGGAAGATACGGATTAAGCTGGAAGAAAAGGTGATATTTACCTTTGAAATAAACAAGACCGCAGGGGTTTCCCAGCCAACCTTCTTTTCTCGAATAATGGTATTTCACTGGGGTTACCTCTGCGGTCTGAAATTCAATTAAACTGTTTATTAATCAGCGAGCTCTAAGAGAGATACTTTGAGTACGCCCTCAGCCTTTGAAAGCTCGTCAATGATCTCCTTGGATACAGGCTGGTCGATAGCAACGAATGCCTGTGCATGCGGGTTATCAGAACCATCCTGGTTCTTTCTTCCCCAATGCATGGAAGCGATGTTGATGTTGTGGCTTCCGAGAACTGTTGCGATCCTTCCGATTACGCCCGGAACATCGTTGTTCTTGAGAGCGAGAACTGTATCAGAGAGAGGGCAGTTCATCTCGTAACCGAAGAAGGAAACGATAACCTCTGTGTCAGGTCCGAATACTGTACCGTTGATCTTAAGCTCTCTGCCGTCCTCTGTAACGAACTTAACGTTGATGAGGTTGTTGTACTTCTGGATAGACTCTGTCTTTGTCTCAACGACTTCGATGCCTGTCTCAGCCATGCACTCCTGTGCGTTAACGTAAGATACGTGATCGTTGCCCATACCCTTCAAAAGGCCCATCATGAGTGAGAGTGTGATGATGCCTGTGCCGGTGCTCTCAGCAAGCTCGCCTCTGTATCTTACTTCAACCTTTGTAATAGGTGTTGCTTCAGCCTGGAAGTACATACGGCCGATCTTCTCAGCGAGTGAGCAGTAAGGCTTGATGTCTTCGATGCTGCCGGAGAACTGGGGCATGTTGATAGCTGCAACGAGCTCGCCCTTAAGAGCGCCATCGATAAGCTCAACGATTCCCTGACCTACCTTAGCTGTAGCTTCAACTGTGGAAGCACCAAGGTGAGGTGTGATGTAGCAGTGGGGAGCGTGGAGGAGAACGTTATCGTACTCCTGCTCGCCGGGTGCCTTGTTGTAAGAAGGCTCCTTATCGAAAACGTCGATTGCAGCTGCAGCAACCTGGCCTTCAGACAAAGCATCAGCAAGATCCTGTTCGTTTACGAGACCGCCTCTTGCAGCATTAACGATCCTTACACCTCTCTTACACTTATAGAGCTGTTCCTTGGAAAGGATGCCGTAAGTTTCCTTTGTCTTAGGTGTGTGAAGTGTGATGAGATCGCACAAAGGAAGGAGCTCATCAAGAGTCTTGCATCTTGTAACTCCGAGCTTGTCGAATTTCTCTTGGGGAACATAAGGGTCATAAGCTACAACATTCATTCCTACGCCCTTGAGCTTTCTGGAAACGATAGAACCGATACGGCCCAAACCGATAACACCTGCTGTCTTTCCTTCGAGCTCGATTCCTACCCAGTTGCCACGTCTGAAGTCGCCGTTGTGAACGCCTTCATTAGCTGCGCAGAGATTACGGAAGATTGAGAATGCATGACCTACGGCGAGCTCACCTGCTGCCATATTGTTTGCTGTAGGAGTATTAAGAGCGATAACGCCGTGCTCTGTACAAGCCTTAACATCAATGTTGTCGATACCTGTTCCGGCTCTGCCTACTGCCTTAAGACAGTCAGCGTTATTCAAAAGTGTTTCGTTGATCTTTGTAGCTGATCTTACGATAATCGCATCAAAGCCCTTGATATACTGTTCGATCTCTTCCTGAGAATGGCCCAGATATTCTTCTACTTCGTAGCCTCTGTCTCTCAAGTACTGAACGCTCTCTTCTGCGATGCTCTCTGTGATAAGGATCTTCATTGTTGTTCCCCCCGTAATTATTCTTCTATATAAGATTTAAGCTTTTGCTTTAAGTTCTTCGATCGTGTCTTTGAGATCGCTTAAGTAAGTCTTAAGCTCCTCTTCTGTGAGATCGCCCATGTGAGCGATTCTGAAGGTCTTGTCCTTCAAAGGACCATAACCGTTGCTCATGAGATAACCCTTCTCACCCATAGCCTTGATGAGATCTGATGTAGGGATGCCTGTAGT
The DNA here is from genome assembly GCA_003149065.1 of Ruminococcaceae bacterium R-25. Taxonomy (NCBI): domain Bacteria; kingdom Bacillati; phylum Bacillota; class Clostridia; order Eubacteriales; family Oscillospiraceae; species Ruminococcaceae bacterium R-25. Next base: position 666,370 of record QGFZ01000002.1, on the reverse strand, counting down.
ATTTGTTACGCATGTAACTGTAACTGAGAGGTTCTCGGGATTGGAATAGAGTTCGCAATTCTCTCTTGCCCAATCCTGAGCGATCTTAGCAAGCTTTACGTGCTTCTGATATCTGTTCTCGATACCTTCAGCAAGGATCTTGTCGAGTTGGTAATCAAGAGCGAACATGTGTGACTCGGAAGGTGTTGAAGGATACTGGTAAGGCTTTTCCTTAACGAACTTAACGAGTTCAAGATAGTCAAAATAAAGACCTCTGTTCTCAACTGTCTCAGCCTTCTTGATGGCCTTCTCGGATACTGAAGCGATAGCCATTCCCGGAGGAAGTCCTAAGCACTTCTGTGTTGATGTGATGCAGACGTCGATACCGAGCTCATCTACAGGGATATAATCGCCTGCCATTGATGAAACAGCGTCAACGCATACGATGACATCGGGATATTTCTTATAGACCTCAGCGAGCTTATCCATGGGATTGTGGATACCTGTTGATGTCTCATTCTGTGTGATAGTGATAAGGTCGTACTTGCCTGTTGAGAGAGCTGCCTCGATCATCTCAGGTGTAGTAGGCTGACCGAGCTCTGACTCGAAAAGATCAGCTGCGATACCGTTGGATGTGCACATCTTGTGCCATCTCTTACCGAATGCACCGATTGAGAAAACTGCGGCTCTTGTCTTGGTAAAGCTTCTTACAGCACCTTCCATAAGACCGCTGCCTGATGACGTGGATAAAACGATAGTGTTATTTGTCATCATTACCTTCTGGAGCTTTTCAGAAATAGACTGCTGAAGAGCTGACATATCCTTGGTTCTGTGTCCGATCATAGGAGTAGACATCTTCTCCAAAACATCATCGGAAACCTCGATAGGACCTGGTATAAACAGTTTCTTATGCATGTGTGAGATCCTCTTTTCGCGCATTATTATTAGAGCAATAGCATTATATACTTGAAAGTCACCTTTTTGTAATAAAGTTAGTTGACTAAATAGCCAAAAAACAAGCCGCCTGCCGTGAAATACACGAGCAGGCGGTCTGATTGTTTTTGTTATGTCCCCTGTTTGGGCAAAGATTACGTGAGGTGGATCGAGCTGTTGACCTCAGCCTGGGTGGTCGTCGTAGCTGATGTAGCGTCGCCGCCGCCAGTCGTTGCACCACCTGCGCTCCAGGTATTCGGGATCTCACCTGTGATTACACCAAGCGGAGGTAAGAGGAGTCTGTCTCCGGGGTTAGGTCCTGTATATGTAGCAGGATCGAGCTTGTTGTATGTAATGATGATCGAGATCCTCGGGTCGTTGTTCTTATCGATATCGATGCCGTATACATAATGGAATACATCCCACCATGTTCTGTAGCCAGTGTATTCTGAGAAGCAGAAATAACCGATAGGAGCAGAAGCATCAGGTAAAGTTGCCTGTGTGGTTGTTGTCGTAGGCGGTGTTGTGACCTCTTCAGAAGATGTCGAAGGAACTGTCTCAGCGGGCTTCTTGTTCTTGCTGCAGCCCCTTGCGATCAGTGATACAACAACGATGATGCAGATCAAAAGGATCGCGAGGAACGCAATAAACATATAACCATTGCGGTTGAGCTTGACTTTCTTTCCGCCGCCGTTGCCGCCGTTTCCGCTCTTTGCGGGAGAAGCTGCCGGGCGGGGGCTGCTGCCCTGAGGCTTGCCGTTGTTGTTCGGGCCGGAACCTGAAGGTCTGTAAGAAGTCTGTCCGGGATTTGTATACTGAGCCTGCTGAACAGGATCAGGCATAGGTGCAGGCTGCTGAGTCTCAACAGGTGCGCTGTAACCGAATGTCTGTTCTCCGCCATAGACCTGGCCGCTGTCGTCAACGCCAAGGATATTGTTGAACCACTCTTCATCGAGTGAAGATGAAGAAGAAGCGGAAGCCTGAGGCTGTGCATATTCATCGCCGAATCCCTGCTGGGGCTGTGCTGAATAATCGGTATAACCGCTCTGAGGTGCTGCTTCCTGCTGATAGTACTGTCCGGCTTCAGGGTTCTGATATCCCTCCTGAGGATTCTGATATCCTTCCTGGGGATATTCGCCAAAGCCGCCAACAGGAGCTTGGTCGTAACCCGGAACGTATCCGTTGTCAGCATTTCCGTTTTCAGGATATCCGTTGTTATCCATTGGTACACCTCCCTGCATATATACATTCTGATTGCCATATGTGCCATAACTGCTCTGATCGGCAGTCGAGAATGCTTCCGCACCATAAGGCTGATAAGGCGGTACCTCCGAAGGAGCTTCAGCGCCAGTATAATCCCCATATACAGAAGCGTTATTAAAAGGTTCAGAAATATTCTGTTCAGATCCGACAGCATTTACCGGATTGTTGTAGTTATCAGAGTCGTAGAGGGGCATCTGAGGAATATCATCAGCCTTAGCCTGTACTCCTTCTTCAGCTCCAATAGCAAATGCGGGATCACCGAAAGGAAGAATGATGTCATCAGGTGAAGAAGCAATAACAGGTGCTGCCTGAGGAACTACTTCTTCGATAACGGGAGCAACAGGCTCAGCCGGAGCTGCAGATGCTGCGGGTGCAGCAGGCTCAACGGGCTTTTCGACTTCAGGGAAATCGACGTCGAGCTTATCTTCTTCCTTGATCTCAGGCTTTTCTTCCTTGATCTCGAATTCGGGAACAGGAATAGAAGAAGCCTCTTCGGAAGGAACGGGCTCAGCCTTGGGAGCTACGTCCTCACCGAATACGAGCGGTGCTGTATTCTTGAGATCCTGTACGTTTGTCTTGCCGTAAGGATCGAATGTATCTTCAACATTTGCCGTAACATCAGCAGAACCTGCATCGACCTTTACTTCGCCGGGTGCAAAAACGATCTCTTCAGCTTTGTTAACAACTGCAGGTGCCGGAGGAACCACAGCAGGAGCAGGCTCGATTACAGGAGCCGCTACAGGAGCTGCCACAGGAGCTGCCGGAGCAACTACAGGTGCTTCAACGACCGGAATTACAGGTTCTTCCTTGAGATCTGAGATCAAAGTCTCCTTAACGGCTGACTTTTCCTTAGATTCATTGAGTGCCTGTGCGAGGATGCCTGAACCGCCTGCGCTGAAAAGGAGCGAGTTGATATCAGTTACCGGCTTTGTCGGTGAATCGTCAGATGCATCGGGAGTAAATTCAGTCTTGGAAACTGTCTCCATTGCAGGTGCTGCTTTTTCTTCAGCTGCCTTCGGTTCAGAAGATACGCTTGCGTCTTCGATATTGAAAACGAACGGCGACTCAGCAGCGGCAGCTTCTTCAGCCTTTGCAGCTGCAGCAGAATCGCTGATCGCTGATTCCTTCATCTCTCCAAAGATCTTTCTCATTGCATCTTCAGCTGAAAGCTCTTCGAGAGGTTCTTTCTTATCAGGGAATTCAGGAGCGTTCTCCGGGATCTTCTGAGCTTCCTGCTGGTCTGCCTTATCGCCGAAAGAAACGCTTCCGTCAGCAGGGATAACAGCATCTGCACCGGGAACAACGACAGGAGCATCAGGTGTAAGGCTTACGAAACCTGCATCAGCAATAGCCTTTGCAGCTGCGCCTACCATACCACCTTCAACAGTGGATTCCAAGAGTTCATGGCTCTCGCTGTCGTAATCGTCCTTCTTCTTCTTTCTGCCGAAAAGACCTCTCTTCTCTTCCTTGGTAACGCTCTCAACGAATGAGATGGAGATCTGCATAGGTGTGTTGGGCATTCTTGCGGAAGCCTGTGTAAGGATCAATCCTGCAGCATCACACTGGTCTTCGGCATCAGTGAGGATCCTTAAGATCTCCCTCTGTCCCAAAGCATCGTAAACAGCCTTGTTGCAGAGGATGATGCAGTCATCAGGTGTGAGTGTGAAGAAATTGGACCAAAGAGCATTAGCTGTCTTTGAAGAGCAGTAATACTGGAAGTCGCCTACTCTGTTGCCGTAAGCATCGATGGGTTCCATCGGAATGCCTGCGTCTGTGAGAGGGAACATTGTGTCATCTCTGTAGAGGAATGCAAGGCCGCCGCCGATCGTAACTGCAAAAGCTTCGGAATCCCTGACGATAACACCTGAGAAATAGGGATCTCTGACCTCGTTGTCCATGAGCTTTGTAGTCCCTGCAACTTCAACTGCTGTTGAAAGGAACTTCTCGATCATGGCATCGATTTCTTTATGACCGCTCTTAACTTCGTTGCAAAGGCCGCGGAGCTGGGGTTCAAACGGCGGAATGGATCCGGGTTCAAAACCTTCTATCTTGGGATGTGTAAACAGTGAGAAGAAAAAGCCTCTCTCATCTTTATCGATTGTAATATCAGCCTGTCTGGATTCTCTCTTTCCGCAAAGTCTTCCGTCAAGATAGAACGCATCAGTAAGCGAGCTGGAAGGAAAAAAACGCGCTGTAAGCGTGCTTGCAAGCCTTGTTAAGGTAGCCATGAGCCGTCCTCCGTATAAATATTCAGGTTAATTATAACACAACGATTATTTTCTCAATCATTTTATATAAAATTTAATTAAAAGGTAATTTTCGTGAAAACCCAATAAAATAAAGGCCCTACAGGCTCCGTACCTGCAGGGTCTTTGGTGTAATTCTGTGGCAATGCTCATGCCAGGTTCGCTTCGGTGTTCTTTCTTATCTGTCCGTAAGTGCCTGTAAGTGAGTCAAGATAAGCCGTATGGATCTGTCTGTCCGTCTTGTCCGGGTACTTGGAATGCATGTCATCCATTATCTGCTGGGTCCATACATAACCCATGCCGTACTTGGCATAGTAGCCCGGATCCGTAACGATAAGCGTGTAGAATTTCTTGAAAGATTTCTCGGAAACCGAGAAGCCGAACTGCTTGAAATAATCCACACAATCCTTGAGCGACCAGTTCTCAACATGTACTCCGTAATCGACTCTGGTGCTGGCCAGGAGCGAGAGATCGGATTCATATCTTACGAGCTTCATCGCATCGCTAATGCCATTTTCTGAGAAATACTTCATCGAATAGTTCTCAACATAGACCGCCCAGCCCTCGGCATAACCCGTCGAGACTGAAAGATACATGTAAGGATGGCTCGTATGAGACCTGGTATAAAGCGACTGGAACATGTGTCCGGGATATGCTTCGTGGGCTACCGTTACGCCAAAATCCTTATCGCTGTCTGCACTCTTGTGATTAATGATCAAAAGATTCGAATTGAAATTATCCAGGTGATAACCGAGATATGCTGCCGGCGAGAAATTATCCTCAAACACCTTAGGAACATCCATCGTGTAATATTCATGCGCAGGAACATCCGGGAAATCAGCCTTTACCGATCCCAAAAGAAAATCGAGGTTATTTTCCAAAGAACCCTTGGAATACGAATGGTTCTTGTACTCTTTATACCAGTCAAGGTTAGCAGATGCAATCCTCGAATAATCGTTATAGACATACTCGATCCTCTTATCGAGCGCGTCAGTGGTCTCCTTTATGCTGGCACCGTTATTAGTCATGATCCTTGTGAGCATTGCATAGTAAGCATCTCCGCCCTTGAACTCGCAAAGTCCCTTGTCAGTACCGCCTGAGCCTTTGAGATTTCTCATTCTCGTTGCGCATTCTTCAAACTCAGGGAAAGCAACTTCCTTCATTGCCTTTTCGTGCTCTGAAATAAGCCTGCTCCTGTCGCTTGATGACAAGCCCTTTATATTGTCCAGACGTTCTTCAAAAGTCTGATAGAGGAAACAGTCGTCTTTCTGCTTAACGAGATTGTCGAATGATTTCGCAGCTTCTTCATAGCTGTCATCAGATGAAGCCCAGCCTATTCTGGCTCTGGTCTCCTCATACGCGCACATATAATCGTAATACCTGTCGAGGTCTTTTATGAGCAGTATATAATTCTCTGCATCCTCAACCGTTTTAAACGAAAAAACATCCAGGATGAACAATATCTCCGACTGCGGTCCGACAAGATAATTAAAGACCATCGTGTAGTAATAGAATGCCGTATATGAATAGCTATAGACGTTCTCTTCGCAGTCATAAACGAGTTTATCGTAACAGATCCTGTCATCACCCTTAAGTGACTCGTAATCGATCGTAAGAAGCCTGTTTAACTGGTTTTGGTAATACTGCTTTTCCTCGTCGTATTCATCAGCTGTAATAAAATCTCCCCACGTTGCATCCTTAACATCGAGGCCGAATTTTTCCGGATTTTCGAAAAGGATAACAATGTCAGCATAGCTGGTGATCTCGTGACGGAGTATATCCATTTCGATCTCAGAAAGAAGATTAACGGCAATATTACCGCTTACCGTACCGGGTGCATGGTCCGGATGAATCTCCTCATAAGTCGCAACATGATCCGGATATGTCAGATCATCTGCGGAATTAATAGTTTTCTTTGGTTTGGATGTAGGATCTGCAGAAGTACCTGTAGACGGATTTGAGATCGTGGTTATGGGTTCCGTGTAACCGTTTTCGAGTTTGCTGTTTCCGCCCGTTTCCCTGGAAGCGTGACGGACAGAACCGCCCATGCAGCCCGCAAGGGACAAAATCATAGCAAAGCAACAGATGACCGCTGTCAGCCTTTTTGAAAAAAAACGCATTAAATCAACTCCTTATCCATTATTCCAACGCTTATCCCCGTATAAACGCTGTACAAATAATATCACGGAATCGATATACTTTTTTAATCAGCAGGTGGCGTTTCTGTAAGATTTTCGTCCATATTGACGTCAATTTGAAGCATTTCGACCTTTTCTTTGACGGCATCATAATCGATAACGCCTTTTGAATTTCTGGGAAGCGATGCAAAGAATGCTATTTCAGACGGTCTCATAGATTCATGGAGCGTCAGCTCGCATTCGGACCTGATACGTTCTCTTAAGTCTTCCATAAGTGAATTGTCGAAAAAATACTCCTCGGCCGGAACTACAGCCGTAACAAGGAAAGAACCTTCCGCCCTGTCGATAACTACGGTACATGCTTCAGTCACACCTTCTGTCATCTGAACGACTTCATCCACTTTGCTCGGATATATAGGATAACTGCCGATCCTGACCGCTCTGCTCTTGCTGGCGACAAGATAAAACATTTTGTTTCCATCCTGTTTGCCGATATTTCCGGTAAAGTACCAGATCCTGCCGTCCGGAAGTTTTCTGTACCTGGGAGAGGTGGTCAGCTCCTCGGCGGATCCGTAAAATCCCGATATCGGCGAGCATACTATTATCTCGCCTTCTGCACCTTCGGGAACATCAAGGCCCGTATCGGGATCAGCAATGCGCATGATGATTCCCGGCAGCGGGAAACCCAGCAGTCTGTCGCTCTGAAGATCAGACGGACCGTACGCATATGCAAGCAGATCATCACATCCTGTAATCGAACATACAGACAGTTTCTTTCCCGAAGAATGCGCTTTCTCAAACAGCATTGCCTTCTGGCTGCTGGTAAGAAGGCCTCCTCCTACAATGATCCTGTCCACGCTCTTTAAGATGTCTGATGGCCAGCCTGCCTTGTTGATCGAAGCAACCGTGCTGGTATAACCGATAAGAACATCAGGCTTATACTTTCTGATCGCAAAAAATATCTTGTCAGCGTTATACCAGGTAAAAAGCAGGGCCGTCTGTCCGCAGGACAAAAGACTATGGATTCCGAATAAAAATCCGAATGAGAAGCATGCCTCATTAAGACAGAGCATTCTTGCAGGTTTGCCCGTAAGATCCTCATTTGCCTTAAGGACCATCTCGGCCGTATTAGCTGACACATTTAAGCTTCTGGCATTAAATTCAGCCGCTTTGCACTCAACCGGAAGACTCGGGAACAGATATAAGACCGTCCTGTTATTATCTCTGTCATGAGGAGAATTCTCATGAGACGTTGAATTATTGTTGATCGGGAAAGCATCCTTCCAGTATTTGAGCGTTATCCCTTCGGGAATGTTTTTGGGCTTCGGCGTATCGTAACTTGCCAAAGGATAGAGAAGGATCTTAACCTTGGTAATGCCTACCGATGTTTCCCTGTATTTGCCTATAATGACCGTCTTAATGGAGGTTTCCTTAAGGACGGATGAATAATTGAGATACTGGTTGCAGCTCATTACGCAGTACTTTGCATTGACGCAGTTCGCATATCCGACGAAATATTCGGTAGCAAGATTCGGAACTGATATGGCAGCCGAAGCACCGATCTTATCAAGGGCATAAACGCTCAGGATGTTTATGGGGTTATTGCCCATGACGATCATTACCACATCGCCTTTCTGAACTCCCAATTTTTTCCATGAGACCGCAACTTCATCGATCATGGAAAGTAGCGTTGAATAAAGGATCTTCCTGGCACCGTATTCGAGAGCGACCCTGTCAGGATATCTGGTGCAAGCCCTCTTGATACGCATGTAAAGAGTCTCATCCGTATCAGTAGCAGGATTTGCGTAATTATCTGGATAAAAGACACTCCACTGACTTTCCAAAGCTTCTCTCCGTCACATATGCAAAGCAATAACCTAGACGCGTTTATTATACACTCTACGGCAATTAACTGATAATTTTCAAACCGGAACGATATTTTCGGTCAATCATTTGTGCATGTGTACGAAAACATTTTTGTCAGTTCCTTTTTGTCCGGTGTTAAAATGTTCCCAAATTTATTTGATGTGAGGTAAGAACATGGACATCAAGCTCAACACTCATTTCCTCGACGTAAAAGAAACCTACCTCTTCTCCGACATCGCTAAGCGTGTCAAGAAATTCCAGGCTGAAAACCCTGACCGTGAGATCATCAGAATGGGAATCGGTGACGTAACTCTCCCCCTTCCCCAGTCAGTCACAAAAGCTATGGAAGATGCCGTAAAAGAGATGGCAAGCAAGGAAACATTCCACGGTTATCCGCCGGAATACGGCTACGATTTCTTAAGAAACGCTATTTCAGACCACTATAAGTACTTAGGCGTTTCAATATCACCTGAGACCATCTATGTAGGCGACGGCGCTAAGAGCGATTTGGGAAATCTCCCTGATGTTTTAGGCGACAACCCGGTAATCGTACCTGACCCCGTATACCCTGTTTATGTAGATTCAAACCTCATGAACGGCAGAAAGATCTCATATGTTGCAGGAAACAAGGAGAATGATTTCCTTCCTCTCCCGCCCGAAAACACAAACATCGAACCTTCCGTAATCTACATCTGCTCACCTAACAATCCGACAGGCGCAGTCTACAGCTACGAAGGCCTCACAGCATGGGTCAACTTCGCACTTAAGACAGGTTCACTCATCATCTTCGATGCAGCATATGAAGCATTCATCACAGAAGACAAGCCTCACACGATCTACGAGATCCCCGGTGCAGACACATGCGCTGTCGAGATATCTTCATTCTCAAAGTTCGCCGGCTTTACAGGCGTCAGATGCGGTTGGACAGTAGTTCCGGACAGCCTTGAATCTGACGGCATCAAGCTCTCCAAGTTCTGGTCAAGACGCCAGGCTACAAAGTTCAACGGCGTATCCTACATCACACAGAGAGGTGCTGCCGCATCACTTTCCGGCCAGGGTCTTGAAGACTGCAAAGCAAATATCGCTTACTATAAGCGCAACGCAGCTGCTCTTGCTGAAGTATTTACCGCAAAGGGCATCTACTTCACAGGCGGCGTAAACTCACCTTACATCTGGCTCAAGTGCCCTGACAACATGGGCGGTTGGGAATTCTTCGATTCTATCCTTAACCGCTTCGGAATCGTAGGAACACCCGGAGAAGGCTTCGGCGAGAACGGCGCAGGCTACTTCCGTCTCACAGCTTTCGGTTCTTACGAAAATACTTTGAAAGCTTGCGAGTTCTTTAAAACACTGTAAGAAACAAGAACAAATACAACCGGAAGGCTGCAGGATACCACTGCAGCCTTTTTTTGTCCCATTATTAGACCCCGGCCTTTGTTATAATGCAATTAATAAAGATATGGGCGGATATAAATATGGCTAAGAAGACAACTTTTTTCTGTAAGGAATGCGGTTATGAGACATCCGGCTGGATGGGCAAGTGTCCCGGCTGCGGCATGTTCAATACCTTCGTTGAAGCACCCTCCGAGAAGGCCCCTGCCAAGGCAAAGACCGATTCACCGGCTTTTACCGCTAACCAGTATTCATGGACTGACTCTGCCGTAACGGTAAGGCTCAGCGAAGCAGGCAAAGAAAACTACAAGAGGCACTCGACCGGCATTCCCAGCCTTGATGTTCTTTTCGGAGGCGGCATTACCGAAGGCTCCGTTACGCTCGTTGCAGGCGAACCGGGAATCGGCAAATCAACCATCCTCATGCAGCTCGCAGATTCTTATAAAGCCGAAGGAGAGATCCTTTATATCTCAGGCGAGGAATCTCCTGCCCAGATAGGGATGAGAGCAACAAGGCTCAAGATAAAGCGCGATATTCTTATCTGTGGAGAGACCAGATTCGAAGCTATTGCAGAACAGCTTAAGGCGCATAAGCCTTGCCTTGCGATCATAGACTCTATCCAGACTCTGTATTCCGAACAGGTCGCCGGAACACCCGGCGGTGTTGCGCAGATCAGAGAAGTTGCTGCAGGCCTCATCCGTATCGCCAAGACAAATAACATAACGATCATAATGGTCGGTCATATAGCCAAAGACGGCTCCATTGCCGGTCCTAAGACTATTGAACACATGGTCGATACGGTATTGGGTTTTGAGGGTGATGCCACAGGCGGATACAGGATAATCAGATCTGCCAAGAACAGATTCGGAAGATCCAATGAGATATGCTTCTTCGAGATGGGCGAGACAGGACTTATCCCTGTTGACAGTTCCAAGGCCCTGCTCGTAGCAGGAAGGCCTCTTAACAGCCCCGGTTCGGTACTGACTTCCACACTCGAAGGCAACGATGCCCTTACGATCGAAGTACAGGCACTCTGCACCGAGAGCGTTTATCCGACTCCGCAGAGAATGACATCAGGACCGGAGAGGAGCCGTGTCCTCATGCTCCTTGCAGTCTGCGAGAAAATGCTGAATCTCGGCCTTACTTCAAAGGATTGTTTCGTAAATGTTATCGGAGGCCTTAAAGTATCAGATCCTGTTACCGATCTGGCAGTCTGCATGGCTACCGTATCTTCAGCAAGAGGTGTAAGTGCAAGACCCAATACCCTGATATTAGGCGAAGTCGGTTTGTCAGGCGAGATCAGACCTGTTTCCAGGATCCTTAAGAGGTGCCTTGCATCCGCAAGACTCGGCATCACGACAGTAGTACTTCCCGGCAGTTCCAAAGACGCACTCGAAAAAGAACTCGCCAATGCTTCTGCTGATGTTTTTGCAGGCAATCCCGTTCCTGAATTCATTTATGCAGATAACTTAAAGGAAGCAGCTGATATACTGTTCTCATAAGCAGGAGGTATTCATATGAGTCTCAAATGTTATTTTCTGATACCGGCCGCAGGCAGCGGAACAAGAATGGGTGCAGGCCAGCCAAAACTTATGAGGACTGTTGAAGGCAGACCTGTGATCCTGAGGACTTTGGATGCAATTGCCGAGATCTGCAGAGAAAGGTATGTCGGACTTGATTACAGGATAATACTCGTAACGACAGAAGATCTTTTGGGAATCCTTAAGGCAATGTGTGCCGAATACTTCGCCGACATAAAGATCATTTTCACATTGGGAGGAAGTACCAGGACAGAATCTGTATCCCTTGGTCTTAACATGATAAACGATGCGGAAGACGATGACCTTGTTCTCGTGCATGACGGTGCGAGATGCCTTGTTACCTCAGAAGAGATAAAAGCCTGCATCGACGGACTCAAAGACCACTCTGTATGTGCTTCTGCAGTTCCTGTTAAGAACACATTGAAAGAGGTCGATAAATTATCCTCAGGCGAAATCAAAGTAACTTCCACACCTGACAGGTCCAGGTTCTATGAGATCCTTACCCCTCAGGGATTCAAGTTCAAAGATATCGAGACATGCTATATAAAAGCAATAGACCAGGGCATTACCGCAACCGATGATACGGCACTCGCGGAAATGTGCGGCATTGATGTCTATCTTACAAAGGGCTTTTATTCAAACCTCAAGATAACTACTCCGGAAGATATTGCATTTGCCTCAGAGATCATAAGAAACAGAGGGGACAGTGAACCTTTCCACGACTGATACTTAAAAAGCCCGCTTTAAAGTGAAGCGGGCTTTGTTATTCAGATTTCTTTTGTAAAAGTCAGGATGCAGAACACCTGTATTCCTTCGCCTCTTCCGAACCCCGTAAGGCCCTCGCCGGTCGTTGCCGTAATGCCGACTGAAGAAGACGGGATTCCAAGGATCTTACCTATGGATTCTTTCATTGCAGGAATGTGAGCCTTAAGCTTCGGACGCAGACACTCGATCGTTATCGAGCAGTGAATGATCTTTCCGTCCGTCAAGTAATCAAGTGCTTTTTCGAGATATACACTGCTGTCCTTGATCCCCTTTTCGAGACAGATCTTATCAGCTTCTCCGCCAAGGATGTTGATTCCTGTAAAGCCTGATATCGCATTGGTAATTGCGTGATAGACAACATCACCATCACTGTTTGCTTCAATAGGCCTGTCGAACGGAATGTCGGTTCCGCCGAGCTTTATGAAGGTATCACCTGCCGGCTCACCGAATCTGTGACTGTCCTGTCCAATTGTGCTTATTGATACGATATTACCCATAAGGTTCCGCCTTTATGATATTCCGTTTTCCTGAAGCCACGATAACACATCGTTGACAGTCCAGTATTCTCTGGACATTCCGCCAAACACCTTGTCAGCCTGGCCTTTCCTGATCAGGACAAATTCCGGAACAGCTTCGATCTCGTATTTGTCCATCAGATCTTTATATTCCATGGCATCTAACATAAGCACCGTGAGTTTGCCGTTATAGCTTAACGCGATGTCTTCAACAGAAGCAGTTACCATTGCACTGCCGTTATCCATTGAACTGTAAAAATATATGAGCAGTGTAATGCCCGATGCCTTAAGGCCGTCCAGATCAGTTACTTTGCGGTACTGGATGCCGTATAAAGGATTGCCGTCATCGTCGGTCTCATCTTCAACACGCTCATATACCATGCATATCGCAGGATCGCTGTAGGAATAATCTCCCAGATAAGCCATGATCGGATCCTCTTCCCCGGACTTTGAACAGCCGCAAAAAAGAGACAGCGATACTGCTATTGCCAAAAGTAACGTCAGGTATCTTTTTTTCACTTCTCGATAAGTTCGCTGATCATCTCTGTCGTTCCGGCAAGGAGATCTACGCTCACCTTTTCTGCGTTTCCTGAGTCAACAAGCTTTGTAACTTCAGGATCCAGCGGAAGCTTGTCGGTTACTTTTGAACCGATCTCAGCAGCAGACTTCTCGATCGTGGAACCGTCGCCGTAGAGTCTTATCTCATCGCCGCAGTGAGGACACTTGATATAGCTCATATTCTCGACCATACCGAGTACAGGGACCTTCATCATGGATGCCATGTTTCTTGCCTTGTTTACGATCATGGAAACCAGGTCCTGGCTCGTTGCAACAAGAACAATACCGTCAACAGGCATGGACTGGAATACTGTGAGCGGAACGTCTCCTGTTCCCGGAGGCATGTCGATAAGGAGAACATCTAAGGTCTCCCAGTTTGTCTGTCCCCAGAACTGCTTTAAAAGGGATGAAAGAACAGGGCCTCTCCAGATAACCGGAGCCTCCTTATTCTCGAGTACGAGGTTAACGCTGACAGCCTTGATTCCAGTCTTTGTCTCTGCAGGAACGATGAGCTGGTCGTCAGTAGCTCTTAAGTTCTCTGTAAGTCCGAAAGACTGCGGGATCGAAGGGCCTGTGATATCGGCATCCATGATGCCAACCTTATAGCCTTTTCTCGCGAGCTGAACTGCGAGAACTGATGTTACGAATGATTTTCCTACGCCGCCCTTGCCGCTGGCAACACCGATAACGGTCTTGATCGAAGATCCTTTTGCGAGAGGATCTTTCTGGATTCCGTTAGCTGACGGGCAGGAATCCTGGGATGTGCATCCGCTCTTTGACGGACAGGTATCACATGCTGATGACATAAAAATGTCCTCCTTATTTTTTCAACGCGCCTATTATAATTAACGCTTAATCTTTTTTCAAAATCTGCTCTTCTTCGTCTATCTCAAAAAGCTCTTCATTGCCGCTTTCGGTTCTTCTCTTGATGAACTTCATGACAGCGGCACCTGCATCACTTGATCTCACCATAACAACTTTTACGAGACGTTTCTCGTTATTCTTGAATGATCTTATGAGAGAACTCATTGTATCCTTGGCCTGGTCCTTAGCAAGCCTTAAGCTCTCCTTCTCGGCTTCGGTGAACTGGTTGGCAAAGGCCTTTTCTTCGGCTCTGTGCTGTGCAGCAAGTTCTCTTTCCTGCCTGCGGTTCTCGTCTATCAGTTTCCTGTACTGCTCGTAGTGGTTTCTGGTAGGCTCAGATACTGTTACCACCGTATCTACAGCGCCGTAGATCTGGGAGCCAATAAGATCTGATACGACCTTCGTTCCGGATACGACCTTTTCCATTGCTTCGAACTTCTTCTTGAAGCCTGCGATCGTGATGATCGTGGTAACAAGGTCAGTTACAAGGATGACAGTAAAGAAAACGAGAATTCCTATCCTCACGGGATAATTGATGAGGGATATGAGATGTTTTACAAGCGGGTGCAGGACATAGATACCCAAAGAAGCTGCGATACCCCAGTAGATATAAAATCTTAAGCAGATATAGCCTCTGAAGTTGAGCTTATATTCGGAATAATCCCACCAACGCATATGGAAAGCGTGATAAAGGATAACGCCGGCAATGAGTTCTACGATCGTACATGCGGCAGCCATTCCGAAGAAAATTATCAGGAAATTACCGCTCAGAGGTTCGAAGATCCAGACAGCGGCATAAAAGCCCAGACCGTATACAGGACAAAGAGGGCCTGCCAAAAAGCCTCTGTTGATAAACTTTCCTTCGGTAATTCCGTAGTAGATAACTTCAACTACCCAGCCTACAAAGCTGTAGATGAAGAACATCATATATGAATCGATAAACGGATATGGCAGACTCATTCTTTTCTCGACCTCATAACTCTGTAGCCGCCGTCTATTGCCAGCGTCTCGCAATTGCCGAAGAGCTCTTTCAGTTTATCCATTGTAGAAGGCGCGCCCTGCTTTCTCTGGAGCACGACATAGAGATATCCGCCAGGATTAAGGACGTCGTAAGACTGTTCGTAAAAACCGAAGACAGTCTTCTTGCCTGCTCTTACCGGAGGATTGGTAGCGATGATGTCAAAATGCTCATCTCTTACTCCGAAAAGAATGTCGCTCGACATAAATCTGCAGTTAACTCCGTTATTTGCGGCATTTTCCCTGGCGAGTGCAACCGCCCTGGAGTTGATATCTACACCTGTTACATCAAAAGCCATAAAGCATGACTTGATCACTATGCCGACGATTCCGACGCCGCATCCAAGGTCAACAAAGCGCTCCATTTTCGGGCCCCTTGCCTTGATGTCTTTTACTATCGTATCGATCATGAGATTTGTTCCGAAATCCACTTCTTTTCTCGAAAAAACGGCTGTATCCGTAGTGAACTCAAAGTTGATCCCGTTCATTCTGTAAGGGATAACTTTGCGGTCAGAAGCAGTGGTCGGGTTAGGGTCAAAATACTGTGTCATGGTAACTTTTTCTTTAATCCTGTCTTTCCAATTACCGCTACGAGCGGAAGTCCTAAAACAACTAATACGGCAGCTTCGCCTGCTGCCACGGTGAGCATCGTGAACAATACTTCCTTCCATGTGACCGTCTCCATTAACAGGAATGGCAGATAACCACCGACGATAAGGCCGTTAAAAACGATTGGAGGTATTATTCCGAGCCAGATATTTTTCTTGCCGATGAGCCTGGAGAATATACCGGCTAAAAGAGTCGCTAAAGTTCCTCCGATGATATCAACGGGTCCCAGATTATCCGGATTTAAGAGGTTCGATATAAGGCACCCTAAAGTAATACCGGGGATCATGTTAAAAGAGAAGATCGGGAATACTGTCATTGCTTCCGAGATCCTCGCCTGAACAGGTCCGTAAGATATGGGGGCAAGAAGATATGTCAGTACCACATAGAGAGCTGCCACGATCCCGTTAAAAACGATGAATCGTGTAAGGTTTTTGTTCTTGGTCTGTTGTGATATCTTATCAGTCATCTTACATCATTGAACGAATGGTATCGTTGATCTGGGCGATCTTAACTGTTCTGCTCCAGGGCATGTCAGGAGCTTGGATGAGGCCCTTTGAGATAGCATCGGCGCAGGCTTCAAATTCATATACATAGCCTTTGAGATAGCTGTCTTTTGTCTCAATCTCATCCAAAAGGACGTCATCTGTCGAATAAAGAGTTATCTTGCGGTAATTATTTATATTTGTGAGCTTGATCTTGCCTCTCTCACCAATGATAACGCCGTCCCTGTCAGTATCAGCGCACATAGTGACGTAGAAATTACCGAGTATAGCGCCGTCTTCTGTCTCCATAGAGTATGTTGTGTCGCGGTCGATACCTGAAGATACTTTTCTCGCAAATACCCTGGAAACCTTAATGTCATCACCCATGAAAGAGAGTGCGAAATTCGTAGTATAAACTCCGAGATCAAGATAGCTGCCGCCACCTAAGACTGTGCTGTTGAGTCTGGGAACATTGGATATCTCATATCCGAGATTTGCGGTAACATATTTGACCTGACCGACTCTTCCCTTTTCGATCCACTCGAGGGCTTTCTTATGGAGCGGCAGATAAGATGTCCACATCGCTTCTGCGACAAAAACGCCTCTGTTCTTTGCTTCAAAGAAGATGCTGTCCGTCTCAGCCTTGCTCATAGCAAAAGGCTTTTCGATAAGGACATTCTTATATTCCTTGATGCAGAGGATAGCGTGTTCATAGTGATATGTGTTGGGCGTTGCTATATAAATGAGGTCGATGTCCGGAGACTGTGCGAGTTTTTCATAACCTGTATAGACCTTCGCGTCAGGACAGTGTGCAGCAGCAAATTTCTTGGCCTTCGCCCTTTCTCTGGACGCAACGCCTTCTATAACAACCTTCTTGCTACTCTTAAGACTGTCTGCCACTTTAGCAGCAATGGATCCGCAACCTAAGATACCGACTTTGAGCATAATCTGACCCCTAAATTATAATATTTTAGCAACTTCCTAATTGTATTTAGCGAGAGTAAGTGTGTCAATCTATGAAATGAACAAGCCTTTTATTATGGACAACCCCGCTTTATTGATTTATTTTTATTGCTAAAGATCGGGAAAAGAGAAACATCTTAAGTGTCAGCTAAGTTCTTGAACAGGTTATCACCAAGGAAAAGAGGTATAGTATTCCTCCTTTTGTCGTCATTTGCTTTTGCTTGCATGGCACTGTTTATTAACCTCGCAGGAGACATGCCCGTCTTCCAGAAGGCATTTTTCAGGAACCTTGTAGCGATCATAATGTCCTATACGATCCTTTTAAGATCGCCTGAAAAATTCAAGATAAAGAAAGAATCCTTCCCCTATGTGCTAATGCGCGCATTGTTTGGCACGATAAGCGTTATCTGCAACTTCTACGCGATCTCTGCAACGAATATGTCTGACGCCATGATGCTCAACAAACTGTCGCCTTTCTTTGCAATGCTGACATCGATAATAATCCTCAAGGAGGCTGCAGACGGCTTCCAGTGGGCATGCATTCTCACAGCTATTGCAGGTGCCGTATTTGTCGTAAAACCGTCTTTCCTTTTCGGAAACATGGGCGTTTCAGGCGATAATCTCTTTCCTTTGGCAATAGCTCTTATCGGAGGCATCTTTGCCGGAATCGCTTATGCATTCTTAAGGAAAGCAACCGTCAAAGGCGAAAGAGGTATCATCGTAGTCGCGTTCTTTTCGACATTCTCTTGCGTCGCCCTGATCCCGTTCATAATCGCCACATATCAACCCATATCATGGCTGCAGTTTTTCTACTGCTGCATGACCGGCGTGGCAGCCTGCTTCGGACAGTTATTCATTACTTCCGCATATTCAGCATGCCCTGCCAAGGAAATCTCGATCTACGATTATTCGACAGTAATCTTCACTGCCCTTTTGGGTCTCATCATCTTAGGTGAGATTCCGGATGCGATAAGCATAACAGGATACGTCATCATCATCGGCGCATCCGTCATGAACTATCTTTACAACAACAATTATTTAAGGTTCAAGAAATCCTGAACATCCTTTAACGAAGGCAGGATAACATCAGCTAATTCCTTCATCTCATCATCAGGCTGGATGATGTCAGGCACCATTATCGTATAAAGACCCGAAGCCTTGCATGACCTTATCCCGTTAAAGGAATCCTCAAGGCCTACGCCCTCTTCAGGCTTTACACCCAACGCCTCACAGGCAAGAAGGAAAATCTCCGGATCAGGCTTTGATCTTGTTACCTGGTCACCGCATACGCATGTATCAAAATATGGAAGCGCCCCAAGTGCAGCCATCTGGGAAGTTACTTCTTCTCTTGTCGAAGATGAGGCGATCGCTATCTTCATTCCGGCTCTTTTCATTGCGCTTAAAAGCTCTATTGTGTGAGGCTTTAAAGGCACCTGGCCCTTTTCAGCCAATCCGTTATAGATCTCTCTGAGCTCTTTTTCATAACCGTCACCGGGTTCGCCGTATATTCTCTCGAACTCGTCCACCGTAGCTTTCTTATTCTTGCCGATCACGCTGATACCGTAGGTCACGATATCTTTAAAACCGTATTTTTCGCCGATCTTTTCCCAACATGAAAGGACTGTCCTCTCTGAATCGAGGATCAGTCCGTCCATATCGAAAATTGCCGCTTTAAAAGTTCTGTTGGCCTTCTCCATCAGACCTCCATGGATCCTTCAAAGACCTTGGCGCAGTTACCTGTCATGTAGACTGTGTCATCTGTATAGTTGATAATGAGGTCGCCGCCCTTAAGGATTACCCTGATATCTTCACCCTTCTTGCAGAAGCCGTTCTCGCAGGCAGCAACTACCGTTGCGCATGCGCCTGTTCCGCAGGCCATTGTCTCGCCTGAGCCTCTCTCCCATACTCTCATCTTGAGTGTATGTTCGTCGATGACTTTGACGAACTCTGTGTTGACTCTCTCAGGGAAGATGTCAGTTGAATATTCGAACTTGGGTCCTATGTTGTTGAGGTCTAAGACATCAACAAGATCAGTGAATACAACAGCATGAGGGTTGCCCATCGAAACCGCAGTAATGTTATATTGATCGCCGTCTATATTTACAGGAACGTTGATCGCCTTGTCTCCGGGAAGCGTGCAGGGGATCTTTGCAGGAACAAGTTCAGCCTTGCCCATGTCGACCTTAACTCTGGATGCAACGCCGCCCAAAGTCATGATCTCAAGCGTCTTGATGCCGCTCTTTGTCTCGATCTTCATGTGTCTCTTCTTGTGGCCGCGCTCATCGTACATATACTTGGCAACGCATCTTATAGCGTTACCGCACATCATGCCTTCAGAACCGTCAAGATTGAACATGATCATCTTGCAGTCTGCAACCTTTGAAGGAGCGATCAGGACGATGCCGTCACCGCCGACACCGAAGTGTCTGTCACTCATGTAGACAGAGAGTGATTCAGGTGAGGATACCATGCTCTCCATGCAGTCGATGTAGATATAATCGTTGCCTGCGCCCTGCATCTTGATGAAGTTGATTTTTCTTCTCTTGTCACGCATGTTGTTGATATCGACGAGCTCTGTGTTGATCTCGGAGAAGTGGCTCATGAGTGAGTCAGCAAGAGCGTCTGCTGTATCGATAGCCGTAAGGCAGGGGATTCCGAGCATGACTGCTCTTCTTCTGAGCTTTACGGAGTCTCTTGCAGGGAGTCTGCCCTTTGCGGATGTCGAGATGATGTAATTGATCTTGCCGCTCTCGATCAACGACATTGTGTTGTTCTCATCGGACTCGTGGATCTTCGATACTTCGGAAACTTCCATTCCTGCCTGTCTCAAGGCCTCAGCGGTACCGTGTGTCGCATAGAGCTTGAAACCCATGATATCGAACTTCTTTGCGATCTCGACGATCTCCATCTTGTCGGAGTTTCTTACTGTGATGAATACGCCGCCGCGCTTGTACATCTTGTAGCCTGCAGCAACAAGTCCCTTGTACAGAGCTTCGGAGAGGTTTCTGCCGACGCCTAATACCTCGCCTGTGGACTTCATCTCAGGTCCTAACTGAGTATCAACGTCAGTGAGTTTCTCGAATGAGAATACCGGAACCTTGACTGCGGTATAAGGAGACTGTCTGTAGAAGCCTGTGCCGTAGTCCATGTCTGCCAAAGGTGTACCGAGGCTTACTTCGACGGCAACATCTACCATCGGGATGCCTGTAACCTTGCTCATGTAAGGAACTGTTCTTGATGCTCTCGGGTTGACCTCGATTACATAGATCCTGTTGTCCTTTACGATGTACTGGATATTTACGATACCTGTTGATTTAAGTCCGTCGCAGAGAGCGATCGTAGTATCAGCAAGCTTCTTATACATATCGTCGTAGATATGCTTTGCAGGATACATAGCGATCGAGTCGCCTGAGTGAATTCCCGCACGCTCAACGTGTTCCATAAGACCTGGAATGAGGACATCCTTGCCGTCGTAGATAGCGTCTACTTCGATCTCCTTACCCTGAATGTACTTGTCGATGAGGACAGGGTTTTCGATGCCCTGAGCTAAGATGATCCTCATGTACTCATTAACGTCTTCGTCGTTGAAGGCGATGATCATGTTCTGACCGCCCAGGACATAAGAAGGTCTTAAGAGTACAGGGTATTCAAGTGTGTTTGCAGCCTTGAGTGCTTCCTCGAGTGTGAGTACGGAGAAGCCCTTAGGTCTTGCGATTCCGAGGCGCTCCAAGAGCTCATCGAATCTCTCACGGTCTTCTGCCATATCGATGGAATCAGCGGATGTACCGATGATGTTGATGTTGTTCTCAGATAATGTTTTCGTGAGCTTGATGGCTGTCTGGCCGCCGAATGCTACGACTACGCCAAAAGGCTTTTCCTGATGAACGATGTTCATTACGTCCTCAGGTGTCAGAGGCTCGAAATAGAGTCTGTCGCCTGTATCAAAGTCTGTAGATACGGTCTCAGGGTTGTTGTTTACGATAACAACTCTGTAGCCTAAGTCGCGGAGTGCATGTACGCAGTGAACTGCAGCATAGTCGAATTCGATTCCCTGGCCGATACGGATCGGGCCTGAACCGAATACGATTACGGTCTGCTTGTCCTTATCGCCTGCCTTCTCGAAATCAGCTTCATTCTCACCGCCTTCTTCAGGTCTGTTGAATGTTGCGTAGAAGTATGGCGTATGTGCTTCGAACTCGCCTGCGCATGTATCAACCATCTTGAATGTAGGCTTGAGTTCATAAGTTACGGGCTTGCCGGTGATTCTTGCGATAGCCTTGTCGGTGAAGCCCAATTTCTTTGCCTTTACGTATTCATCGAAAGAGATTTCTTTTCCGGAAATAGCCTTTTCGAAATCAACGAGGTTCTTGATCTTAGCGAGGAACCACATGTCGATCTTTGTCTCTTTATTGATCTTTTCAATCTCAACACCTCTTCTGATAGCCTCAGCCACATAGAAGAGTCTCTCGTCTGTAGGTGTTACGCAGCGCTCCATGAGGTCTTCGTCTGCGACTTCCTCCATCTTCTTGAGGTGGAGTGTATCAGCTGAGATCTCTGCGCCTCTTACGGCCTTCATGAGCGCACTCTCGAATGAATCGGAGATTGCCATGACTTCGCCTGTAGCCTTCATCTGTGTGCCGAGATTTCTCTTGGCATATACGAACTTGTCGAAAGGCCACTTCGGATACTTAACTGCGACGTAGTCCAGTGCAGGCTCGAAAGCTGCATATGTATGGCCTGTTACAGCATTTACGATCTCGTGGAGTCTGTAACCTATAGCGATCTTTGTTGCAACCTTTGCGATCGGATAACCTGTTGCCTTTGAAGCCAACGCGGAAGATCTTGAAACTCTCGGGTTAACCTCGATTACAGCATATTCAAAGGAGTTAGGATTGAGAGCGAACTGGCAGTTACAGCCGCCTTCGACGCCCAATGCTTCGATGATGTTAAGTGATGCTGTTCTGAGCATCTGATACTCTTTGTCTGAGAGCGTTACTGCAGGAGCGATAACGATGGAGTCGCCCGTGTGAACGCCGACGGGGTCCAAGTTCTCCATCGAGCAGACCGTGATAACGTTGCCGTCCTTATCTCTTATTACTTCGAACTCGATCTCTTTCCAGCCTGCGATTCCGCGCTCGATCAGGACCTGTGTGATAGGAGATAATGCAAGACCATTTCTTGCGATCTCGTGGAGCTCAGCCTCATCGTTTGCGATACCGCCGCCTGTTCCGCCTAATGTGAATGCAGGTCTTACGATGACCGGGTAACCGATCTCTTTTGCGAAATCCATAGCATCCTCAACTGTCGTTACGACCTTTGAAGGAATGCAGGGCTGGCCGATAGCTTCCATCGTATCCTTGAACATCTGACGGTCTTCGGCCTTGTCGATACACTCGGGTGATGAGCCCAGGAGCTTAACGCCGTGGGATTCAAGGAATCCTTCCTTGGCAAGCTGCATGCAGAGCGTGAGCGCAGTCTGTCCGCCAAGTCCTGAGAGGATCGAGTCAGGCTTTTCTGTCTCAATGATTCTCTTAACTGTAGTAAGTGTAAGGGGTTCGATGTAGATCTTATCTGCCATCGACTTATCTGTCATGATGGTAGCAGGGTTGGAGTTAAGGAGTACGATCTCGATGCCGTCTTCTCTTAAGGCTCTGCAGGCCTGTGTGCCTGCGTAGTCGAATTCTGCGGCCTGTCCGATTACGATCGGGCCTGAACCGATAACAAGGACTTTCCTAATTGTTTTATCAAGCGGCATATTATTTGTCCTCCTTGTTTTCCATCATGCTGATAAAGTTATCGAAAAGGAACTCCGTATCCTTAGGGCCTCCGCAGGCTTCCGGGTGGAACTGTACAGAGTAAGCGGGCTTATCAAGATACTTGATTCCTTCGTTTGTTCCGTCATTTACGTTAACGAAATATTCTTTAGCGATATTGGTATCGATCGAATCGCTCAATACCTGATATCCGTGGTTTTGTGATGTGATATAGACTCTTCCTGTCTCAAGGTTCTTTACAGGGTGGTTAGCGCCTCTGTGGCCGTACTTGAGCTTGGATGTCTTAAAGCCGTGAGCAAGTGCAAGGATCTGGTGACCTAAGCAGATTCCCATGATCGGGATCCCTGAATCCTTTAAGACCTTCATTGTCTCGATCGCTTTTGTATTGTCCTCAGGGTCTCCGGGGCCGTTTGAGAGGAAGATTCCGTCAGGCTCGATCTCCATTACCTTTGCAGCATCAGTATCTGCAGGAAGGAGATGGACCTCACAGCCTCTCTTTGCGAGCTCTCTTGCGATATTGTTCTTGATACCGAAGTCGAACATTGCGACTTTGAACTTAACTTCGCCTTCGGGTGATACGATCGTCTCTTCGGGAGTTGTAACCTCAGCAACAGGATCCTTGATCTTATAAGCTTTTATCTCGTCCAGAGTAAACTCATCGGGACGGTCGCAGATAGCGCCGTTCATCGTACCTGATTCTCTCAGGCACTTTGTAAGAGCTCTGGTGTCGATTCCCTTAAGTCCTGGAATGCCCTGCTCTTTAAGGAATGTATCGAGATCAGTCTCGCACCTGAAGTTTGAAGGAAGATCGCAGGCTTCTCTTACGATATAGCCTGATACATTTACCTTGGAGCTCTCCATATCGGGAGTGATAATTCCGTAGTTTCCTATCAGGGGGAATGTCTGTACTACTGCCTGCCCCTTATAACTCGGGTCGGTCAGTGTTTCCAAATAAGCTGTCATTGCCGTAGTAAAAACTATTTCGGAAATGACGCTGCCTGAAGCACCCATTGCTTCGCCTTCGTAAACGTTGCCGTTTTCCAGTACCAGATACCGTTTCATTACATCATGCCCCCTTTTATAAAAAAGGCTTTTCCGTTGAGAGAAAAGCCTTAAAAATCAAATCAATCGAGAAGAATCTTACGAACCATGCTCATCATCTGTTCTTTCTCGATAACGTCCTTATGCCTTACTTCAAGTGACGGCAGTTCGGCAATGGACTGCGGGATTTCAAGGCCGCTCTCTTCGGCAAGTTCGGCAATGATATCAGGTATCGACTTGTCATTCGAATAACCTGCTCCTCTTAATGAGTCCATAACTGCCGGTGCAAACTTAAACGGAGAAGCCGTAGAAGCAAATACGGTCTTGCTCTCGTCACCGGATCTTGTGTGATATCTTCCGTAGATATTAAATCCTACTGCTGTATGAGGATCGATCACATGATCTGTACGGTCATACACTTCAAGGATCGTCTTGGATACGCCTGTCTCATCAGCAAAGCCTCCGACAAAGAGTCTCTGCAATGCCTTCAATGTATCCTTGTCGACACTGTACTTGCCCTTCTCGAAAAGATCCTTCATCCAGCCTGTTACCTTCTGTGAATCCTTGTCCGTGATTTCGAAAAGAAGTCTCTCAAGATTGGAAGAGATAAGGATATCCATTGAAGGAGATGTTGTCTTGAAGAACTCTCTGTTGCGGTCGTAAATACCGCTGGAGAAGAAGTCGCAAAGGACCTTGTTTCTGTTGGAAGCGCAGATAAGCTTTCTTACAGGGATGCCCATCTGCTTTGCAAACCAAGCAGCAAGGATATTACCGAAGTTACCCGTAGGAACAACAATATTGAAAGATTCGGTAAGATCCATCTTACCTCTTCTGATAAGTTCTACATATGAATATACATAATATGCGATCTGAGGCGCTAATCTGCCCCAGTTAATGGAGTTTGCAGAAGAGAGCATAACGTCATGCTCATCAAGTGTGATCGCAAATTCCATGTCACCGAAGATCTGCTTTACGCCTGTCTGCGCATCGTCAAAGCAGCCGTTGACTGCAATTACATGCGTATTATCTCCGCCTGTTGTTGTCATCTGGAGCTTCTGTGCTTCAGAAACGCCGCCTGTCGGATAGAATACGATGATCTCTGTTCCGGGAAGATCCTTGAAGCCTTCAAGTGCGGCCTTGCCTGTATCACCTGAAGTAGCTGTAAGGATACAGATCTTCTTATTTGTACCTGTCTTCTTTGCAGAAGCGGTCATGAGATGGGGAAGGAGCTGGAGGGCTACATCCTTAAAAGCGCATGTAGGTCCGTGCCAGAGCTCTAAGATATATTCCCTGTCGTTATATTCGTTCATCTGAACGAGAGGAACAGGGTTCTCGCCCCATTTCTCTTCAGCATAAGCCTGTCTTGTGTATTCGAGGAGTTCAGCCTCAGTAAAATCTGTAAGGAACTTTGAAAGTACAAAAGCAGACAGTTCATAGAACTGCATTGTCTGCATTCTCTCCAGGTCTTCCTGTGTAAGCTGAGGTATAGTCTCAGGCACAAAAAGACCGCCGTCCGGAGCGATACCTCTTATGATGGCCTCGCTTGAAGAAAACTTTCCTTCATATC
Source organism: Ruminococcaceae bacterium R-25 (assembly GCA_003149065.1). Taxonomy (NCBI): domain Bacteria; kingdom Bacillati; phylum Bacillota; class Clostridia; order Eubacteriales; family Oscillospiraceae; species Ruminococcaceae bacterium R-25. Next base: position 640,857 of record QGFZ01000002.1, on the reverse strand, counting down.
CTCTTGTGCTTATATAGTTCATTATCCTTCTCCTTGAGCCGTTGTCGTAGTTGTAGCTACCGGTGCCGTGTACGCTGTCAGTTCAGTTGACGTTGTTTCCGTAGTGGTAGTGGTCGACTCTGTTTCCGACTCTGTTTCTACTCCAATCGTGTGCCTTGCAGTATCCTGAGGCATGTTTGCAGTAGAGTATGTGCCAAAGCTAGATTCGTAAGCGCTTGCGAGAGCTGAAACTTCAGGATCGTATCTGTTGCGGTAGAACTCTCTGTGCAGGTATTCGAGCCTGTCCTGAGCGTCACCGCCGGCTTCGATCTGCTTTACCAGAGGAATAATACCAAATATGATGAGCAGCGTCACTAGTAACATTGACAGAATTACAACGCCTACAACGACTAAACTTCTCATTCTCTCTCTGGGAGATTTTATATCCTCAATATCTATTGAATCATCGGGGAGCTCATCGGCTACTCCGCCCGAGCGCATCATGATATCTCTTCTCTCCTTGGAAGAAGCCATTTGCGGGGGTTCTGAGGTCTTCTGCGCCTTTGTAAGGATAGGTGCCTGGAAGTTTGCTCTTGCAGCAGGAGACGATCCTGATGCCATTTGTGCATTTTTAAGCTTTCCGGCGATATCGGCAGGCGGAAGATCCGGAGGTGGATTCTTTATATCCTCTCTGACCATTCTCAAAGCTTCCTGGGCAATCGACAGATACTGCTCTGTGGCGAGCACGCCCTGGATAGCGAAAGCAAGGCTACCTTCAGCTCTCTTGAACTGGCCTTCTCTTGCAAGGCAGAGTCCGAAGATCAATGCAGGATCTCCCCACTTCTGATACTGGGCGATCAAGGGCTTTAAGAAGATCTGGGCAACGTCGGTGCCTTCTCCCTGGCTGTTCTGCAATGCTCTGTTATACTGGCGGACAATTCTGGCCTTTTCTTCATTGCTCACATCGAAAAGAATGAGACTCGCCTCATTTATAGGCTGTATCATCATGCATAAGCTTAAATAGTCGTGCATTCTATCAATCCTTTCAGTGTGGCTCTGATCTGGCCTGCGAGATAAAGCGATCCGGTAGCAAGAATGATCATGCCATCTTCCAGTGATTTGGAGTATGCAACCTTAGTGCCTTCAACGGCATCAGGGACTGCCTCCAAATCGTCGCTGATATTATACACATAATTAATTTTATGTGCGAGAACATCAGCAGGTTCACTCCTGGGGTTATCAGGCGTTACCGTTACTGCGCTTTTTATGTTTATCCCACATGTCTTATAGGCTTCAAGTATACCCTCAACGTCTTTATCTGCCATAACTCCCATAAGAAGTCTTACAGGTTTGCCTCTAAGTGAACCTCCGAGCATCTCGTTCATCGTTGCGCCAAGGCTTAAGGCTCCCTGGGGATTATGACCGCCGTCGATGATTATCACGGGCATAAAGCTCAGAAGTTCTGCCCTGCACTTCCATCTGGCAAGAGCAATTCCTTCTTTGATCTCTTGCGGCAAAGCACCGCACTTTTTGGCAGCTTCTATTGCAGTTACCGCATTTCCAATCTGATGCTTGCCGTTAAGGGATGTGCTGTAAACTGTGCCCTCATATGTAAATTCCATCTTGCCGTCATCTGTAAACTTGGCGCTGTCACAGGCTTCTTTACTGCCGGCAAAAGTTAATTCGATACCCTTTTCTTCTGCCTTTGATATCAGCACGGACCTTACGTCAGGCTTCATTTCTTCAGGAAGTATCATAAGATCAGGATCAAAACATACCGCAGGTGAACCTTCTTTGAAGATACCTGCCTTTTCGCCGGTTATCTCAGAGATCGTATTGCCAAGAACTCCGGTGTGGTCAAGTCCCAAAGCTGTAATTACAGTTACCATGGGGTCTTTTATGACATTGGTCGAATCAAGCCTGCCGCCAAGTCCTACTTCAAGAACGGCGACATCAATATTCTGATCGGCAAAATACAAAAAGCAGATTGCAGTTATGAGTTCGAATTCGGTAGGCTCATCCGTGAGGCCCATAGCAACCATTTTATCCTTGGCCTTTTTTACCATATCCGAATAACGGTCAAGGCTCTCACCATCGATCTCGCCATAAGAATCGTCTATGGCATATCTTTTCAGGCCGGCTTTTCCGTCTATTATCCTGATCCTTTCAGAAAAGCGCTCAAGATAAGGCGAAGTAAATACTCCGACTTTTCTGTCACCTGCAGCGAGTATTGATGAAACAAATGTAGCAACGGAACCCTTGCCGTTGGTTCCCGCTATATGGACCGACTTAAAGCGGTCCTGGGGATTATCAAGAAGCCTCATAAGTTCACTGATGCGTTCAAGGCCGGGTTTGATTCCGAATTGCAACGCTCCGGTTAAAACTTCAGGCACCTTGGATTCAGGCATCGGCTTCTTCCTTCCCGGAAGATTCTTCCGGTTTCTGCTCAGGCTGTGCATTGTAATCGACCATATCCTTCTTCTTGAAGACCATGAGTTTGCTCAGCACATAATTTGCAATAATTACAAAAATGCAGTTAATTAGCTTTACCAGATAATCGTATGTGAATGCGAATGAACCGATCATGGTCATAGGTGATGATGCAGGAACGCCTGTGATCAATTCGCAGATCCAGATCATGAGGTACATGACTCCTAATTCCAGAACCAGGAATGACAATACTCTGGCGCCGGCGAAAGCAATAAGCTCTCTGAAAACATTGCCTTTTGATCTAAATACCGTGACTCTGTTCAGGACATATGCGACAAGGACTGCAACGATCCATCCGACGATCTGCTTGACTGCAATCTTAAGTGAGAATTCAAGGCTAAAGAGTGACACCATCATGTCAGCTTTGACCAACAGGTCGAAAATAATATAGACAACCCAGTTTGCAACAGTTGTGAGACCGCCGCTTACCAAATACATAAAAAGCTTACGCTTCTTCTCCTGGCTCTCGTTAAAACTCGGATCACCAAAAACTATTTTTTTAATTATACCCATATCTTTACCTTATACCCTCTTCGGTCTAGGATTGGTCCTGTCAGATACCATTCTTCTTACGATATATACCGTAACAGTGATAATGACCGCTTCAATAATAGCAATTACTAGAAAAACGTCAAACAGATAAGAATACAAAAGTTCCGCTCTCTTATCCGCAAATCTGTATCTGCTGAAAACACCTGTGCCCTTATCGTAGTAATAGAAATCCCTGCTGCCGCTTTCATCTGCCAGATAACAGATGAAATCTCCGTCATCGTTCTCGTAACCTTGCAGGACGCCGTTTCCAGTATCAAATGTCGCAGGCCTGAATTCATTGGGTATCATAACATCAGCAGGCACTTCTGCTCTCTTAAGGATCGCCGATTCCATAATAACCGTATTGTCGATCTCATAAGGGATCACAGTTTTCGTGGCACTGTTATAAAAAAACATTCCGGGAGTCTTTGTTCCGTCGAAAAGATATAAAAGAACACTGGAAACGCCATCCTTAACATAGGCAGGAACGCTGTATCCGTTTATTGTCTTGGTCGTCAGATAAAATCCTTCAGGTACGCTTACTTCTTCAGGAATATCCAGGAACGTGTATGTTTTGCCGTCGACATCGACCAGCGAGGAATTCTCAGGAATGTTACTCTCTCTTTGATTGACATGGATCGTGTAGACCATGCGGTTTTGTCCGTCCTGAGCCGTAACTATTATCTCAACGACATTATCGCCCAGCACGAGCTGCTGGTTATTCTTGATTACGACAGCAGCCCATCGGTTGCTCGCTACTACCGAGATCTGGACTTTATCGACAGAACGCTCAACTGAGCAGTGATACTCGGTAATATTCGGATTGAATTCGGGATTTATCGTAGTTCCGCCAACCTTCAGGGAAGCTATTGTTGCATCACTTGAAGGACCTGTTCTGGTAATGGGAAGCTTTAATACGCTTCCAATCCTGGCAGCAACACTGGTATCGCCAGATTTGAAATCTCCGATGCTGCTGATCCAGCAGTTGACCTCGCCCCTGCAGTCAGGGAACAGTCTGAGAGCAATGGTAAACAATGCAACCGGTTCTTCGGAATTGAAAAACGCAGTATAGTCATCATCTTCGATGTTGCCGCTGGCATTGGTCATTCGGTCCGTTCCGGTAACCGTTACTTCGCCGTTTTTCAGTGTCTCGGTAAATCCGAAATTGGCAACTTCTTTTCCGTGCTCATAGTAAACATATTCAGCCTTGTCAGCATCGAAATTAAAAGTTATGGGGCCAAAAGACGAGATTCCGGGCATCCTGCTCGCGATAACATCGATGAACACAAGATCTCCCGGGCCCAGATTAGTCTTACTTGAAGAAAGTGAGACCGTGATATCGGAATCTGCATTTACTTTTGGAGCCTTAAAACATGACAGGCACAAAGAAACGGCAAAAACAAACGCAAAGAGCGCTGCACAAATCTTTGCAAAAAGACCAATAACTCTCCTGTCAGTAATCCTTCTCATCAAGGCAAGCTCCCGTACTTATCAGGCATAAAGTTATATACCGGTATTACGAATTCGAATCCTGCATTCGCCATGCCTATCGAATTATAACTTCTGTAATATCTCAATCCTTCAGAATATGCCATCATTATATTCTGTGCATACTGATGATTGTACCTTTCAGTTCCGTCATCAAGGACATCGAACTTCTGGAAATAAAGAGTATTCTGTCCTCTATCAATATAACCTGAAGCGATCCACTTTGCACCGCCCTTGATAGCCTTTTCAACGGAAGTCCAAGGGAGAAGGTATGCTGCTTCCTGGTCTGTGATCTCCTTTCCATCCCAATCCTTGCCCCACTGTGCATATTTGGCGCCGTTGATAACCGCACCTCCGGGTTCTGTCGTCGCATAAGCGCCGATATTGTAGAAATTATAAAAACCTTCAAATCCGTCTACTTCGCCTCTGGACAGAGCCGACTCACCGGAATAACCCATCTCCTGAATGATCCTGCTCGCAAGGAAATAAGGTGAAACACCAGCTTCCTTTCCTGCTTCATAGATGATCTGTGCGTAATCGTAATCAGCTGCTTTGTCCATGAAAGAGCCCTTGATGATTGTCCTTACACCTTCTACAGTGTGGACCTTGGGATCAAATCCCAAAAGCTCAAACATGAATATCTTTTCAGGCGTAAAGAAGTTTCTGGGATCCATGAAATAGCTTACTACTTCAGATTTTGCAGCCATCCAGTCAGGCTTATCGTAAACCTTGCTGTTCGGTTTAACATAAGAAGGATACTGTGACTTCTCGATAAGGCTTCTGCCGTAACTGCTCTCTGCTTCAAGGGCAGTATTGAAACTGATGTTAGTATAGTAAGGCGTGAAGACGTAATCAGGTCTTAAGTTATGAAGTAGCCAGAGACCGCTGTAATAACTTGTCGGGAATCTCGACAGGGTATTCTGATAGAAATTTCCTGAATCGTTCCCGTTCAAAAGATAAATACTGTAAGAATCAGAAAAACCGTCAAAACTCGTTATCGTAATGGTGATCAATGTCTCGCCCTGAGGCACTTCGAAGATCTCGCCCTGTGTCAGCGTTCTCTCTACTCCTATAGAATCAGCAGTGATGGTTATTTCAGATGAGAAACCCTCTAAAGACGCGCATCTTATAGCGAGTCCCTTATTGCTTCCTGCATAATAACCGTACTCACGGGTAAGGAATTCAAACTTCGGATAAAGGTCTACTGCATTGGCTGATACGGAATCTGCAACAATAAGCGCAGACAAAGTGCCGTTTATCGGAAGGATCCCGGCCTTTGTTTTCTCGACCTCATAATTATTCTGATCAATGTCCCTGAGCTTAACATTTCCGTTTCCGTCGTCACTTACGACAGCCATATAAGCACCGTCAAAATAAGCGCAGTCTCTGGACTGAACCATCGTATAATTAATGTTTTTATCCATATCAGTTGTGGTGCCTGCCCTGCTGACACACACGTAGAAACAGTTGGAAACGCCTAAAATTCCGGTTTCTTCTGCTACGGCATCAGCATCCTGCTTTTTGCCTCTCAGCATCGCATAAGGAATTCCCAGATTCTCATTTGTACCTAACAGTTCTCCCTTAAGATCGTAGAGAGATACCCTGATGTCATCTGACAGACCGCAGAAATTGATATAGCAGTTTTCATCTTTGCAGTCGATCATGTACCAGGACGAATCCTTGCCTGCCGGAAGCTGTGTTTCTTCAACAGAACCCGGTTCGATAATAGTCTTTTCAGGGATCAGGATCTCGCCTCCGGAAATAACGGTTCCTCTTCCGTCTGAACTTCTAAGGAGCGCATATACTTCATGCTTTCCGGGAGCGCAGTCAGCAGTATCCCATGACAGAACAAATTCTCTGGAATTCGAATTATTGCCGCTCTTATCGTAAGAATACTTCAGATAACCGTAAAAGAGCGAACCGTCAACGAAAAAGTCTGTTCTGACTTCATCTCCGGTCGCCTTATAAGAACCTCTGGATTCCCTGATTCCGACAGTATATTGTTCGGATGAAACACCTGTCTTTTCGAGGTTTACTTCCGATATTACGCTTCCTTTTCCGGAAGGGATCCCGGAAGCTCTGAGTTTCCTGCTCTCGGAAGCAAGAGCCCTGTCGATCGCGACAACTCTAGAATACTGCTTAAGGTCATTAAGAATATATCCGATCTCAGTCTGCTTTGACTCGCCGTAGATTACGTTGCAGAGATCTTCTGCAAACTTCTCATCAGTTACTCCGGTCAATAAGTATTCAGGCGATGTCATAACGGCGATAACATAATCGCCGCAGGAAATAAGTCCGTCTTCAACACGGGCTTTTGCTATCTTGACCTCATCATCTGAAACGGATGTCAAAGCTCCTGCCCTGACAACGATGTCATCAGCAGTCTTTAAAGCCTTTTTGTCAGGATCCGTGATACCCGTATCAAGGCTTAACACAGTTATTACAGCTGAAAAGACAGCCAGAACAACAAATAAAGCTGCAACTGCAAAATACTCTGCACGTCTTACAAACATTGGTTAAGCATCCCTCCCGGTTATCTTATCCAATGTATATCCGTATGAAGGGACAAAATGTTCCATGAAATAATCGACTTCCGGCATGTTCATCTCCTTAATGATCCTGCCTGTGGATTCTTTTGCAGCGGCAAATTCCGCATTGCCCGTGCTCTCTTCCCTTAAACACTTGATATAAGCCGCGATCTTGTCAGCAGCTTTAACGAGCTTATGCATCAACTTTTCTTCTTCCGTGTTTTTGGAAGGATCAAGGAGTTCTAAATACTCAGCTCTCATTTCAGGATCGTCCGGGAGGAGCTCTACAAGGCTTTGAGCAGCCTCAGACTCAACTTCCTTATATGCCTTTGTGATCTCCTTATTGCGGTACTTGATGGGTGTCGGAAGATCGCCCGTCAAGATCTCTGTGCAGTCGTGATAAAGAGCATATGCCTGTACCTTGTATGGATCAGGCAGGATCGCTCCCTCGTTATCTTTTTCAAATCTGTTGTGAAGTATCGTCAGACAATGTGCGATGACAGCGACGTCAAAGCTGTGCTCCTTGATATTTTCCGTTCTGCTGTTGCGCATCAGTGCCCATCTGCCGATGTACTGCATGCGGTCTAACATCGCGAAAAATCCGTATTCTTCCCTGTTATCCATTCTTAATAGTCTCCATTAACTCTTATAGATCTCGTTAAAGCAGCTTACGGCAAACGAGTCTGTCATTCCGGCAATGTAATCGGATACATATACCGGAAGCGGGGTGTCGATCCCGGCTTTGTATTCAGGATGGTTCTTAACAAAATCCGCGAACTTCCTGATAGAAGATGACTTCGATCCTTCAGCCATTTCAATATTCTTTACTGCTTCATAGAATGCATCGAAAAGGCCTTCGAGCATTACATCGCAATATTTCTCATAAGTCTTTACTTTGCCTGCCGTGTAGATCTTTGCAACATTCTCTTTAAGCGTATGTTCCAAAGCTTCTCCCGCATGGTCACTCATCATGATGCAGCCTTTATCAATACTGTTCTCAATGATGTCCTGAACGAGGAAATTGATTATCTCGGAATTAGAGCTTCCTATCATGTCTGATACTACAGGCACGTCAAATTCACTCGCGATAACACCGGTTCTCAAAGCATCTTCAATATCCCTTCCGACATAAGCGATCTTGTCCGCAAATCTTACGACGCAGCCTTCCATCGTGGCAGGACCCTTGCGTTTTTTCTTTGGGATCAGATAGGACAGATCCTCTTCGGTCTTATCCGTGCAGGGCACGAGCTTTCTCTCGTCATAATATTCGCCGCAGTGGCATATGATTCCGTCCCTTACCTCAAACGTGAGATTAAGACCGTAATCGTCATTGTGCTTCTCTAATATATTGAGAACGCGCAGACCGTTTGATTCGTGCTCAAAATAGAGTTTGGGATCGATCTCCTTGAGTTTCTTGTTAAGGACTCTTTCACCGCTGTGACCGAACGGTGTATGTCCGATATCGTGACCTAGCGCGATAGCCTTTATGAGGTCCACGTTGAGATTGAGAGCGCTTCCTATTGTGGAAGCGATATAGTCAACATAAAGGACATGCTCAAGTCTTGAACAGATATGGTCATTTGCAGGATTGAAGAAGACCTGTGTCTTGTGCTTAAGGCGTCTGAAAGCCTGCGAGTATATGATCCTTCCCATATCCCGCTCAAAGCAGTTTCTGACATCTCCGTCATTTTCAGGAACGACCCTGCCTCTTGATTCAGAACACCTAGTAGCATTGACGCTTAAGATCTTGTCCTTCTGATCCTGAAGCATCTTGATCTTGGCCCTGGTTGCTTCGGAGATCTTGTCTGACTTCCCAATCGAAGCAATACTGTCGGCATAAAGGTCCTGGAAACTGAGATTATCTGACATCTTTGCAAGTCTCCTTTAAAAACGCGTTAGATTATTATACTACAAATAGCATATCAGGTTCTAAAGCGCACTGTTTCTTAAGACTTCAGGCCTTTTTTAGTCCTGCCGCATTTGCGAGCATATTCTTTCTCATTCCGTCAAAATCGACCGTTACGAGCGCATCTCCTCCGACCGGCTCCACTTTTAAGATCACGCCTTCGCCGAATCTCGGATGGACGACATTCAGTCCTTCGAAAAGATCGCCAGGACCCAATTGTCCTTCGCGCGAAACTTCCTTCTTTTTGTCCACGGTAAACTGCGACTTGATAGCAGAAGCGATAGACTTCTTGGATTTCTCACGCTGCGATTCTCCCTGCGGAAGATCTTTAGGAGTCTCTCTTTTCGAACCCATGAGATAAAGGAGCTCGGGATTGATCTCTTTTATGAATCTGGAAGGCTGGTTGCAGTTAGTCTGACCGAAGAGCATTCTCTGTCTGGCGAGAACAATGAAGAGATTTTTCTTGGCTCTCGTGATGGCAACATACATGAGTCTTCGCTCTTCCTCGGTATCTTCCATGCTCTGGATGGATCTGTAGCTCGGGAAAACGCCTTCCTCCAGACCGATGATGAATACGGCGCCGAACTCAAGACCTTTTGCACTGTGGATCGACATGAGCTTTACGAAATCATCGGTATCGTTGAATTCATCGCCTTCGGTAAAAAGAGACGCATTCTCCAAATAAAGGCCTAAGATCCCTTCAGTTGTATCTGCTGTCGCTGTGTCGAAAAAGAAATCTTCATCAACTTCTACGGGCAGTCCATCGCCGTCGTCGATCTCCAAAGTATCCATGTCAACGGGCTCAGCGCGGTGCGCCTTATCGTACTCTGCAGCTTCAGACAAAAGTTCCTTTAAGTTCTCGACACGGTCGATGATCTCGCCTTTCTTTTCACGCTGCTCGGTTATCTCTTCGATAATGCCGGATTCATTCTCGACATAATCAACGAAATGGGCAAAATCCATCTCATCTTCTTTGAGCTTGTCCCTCATCTCATTGATGAGGTCAGTGAAGGCGCATATCTTGTTAGCCGACCTCACAAGTTCAGGATAATCAACGGCGTGTTGTGCAACATCAAACATGCTCGTGTTGTCAGTCATCGCATACTGCCTGATCTTCTCGATCGTCGCATCACCGATACCTCTTTTAGGAACGTTGATGATGCGCTCGAAAGAAATATTGTCCTTTGGATCGTTGATGAGCCTCAAATAAGCGAGAACATCCTTGATCTCTTTTCTGTCATAGAACCTCATTCCGCCATAGACCCTGAAAGGAATTCCCAGATTATGGAGTGTGGTTTCTATGTTACGCGACAGGGCATTCATTCTGTAAAGAACGGCGCAGTCGGAGAACTTAAACTTACCCTTATCGACCATCATCTTTATGGTCCTGCCGACAAAGTCCGCTTCACCCGCGCTTGTATCGGCATTCATGACGATTATCTTCTCGCCCTGCGCGCCCTCTGTCCTCAGTTTCTTGCTCTTACGCTTCGTGTTATTCGAGATTACACAGTTCGCCGCGTCAAGAATAGTCTTTGTCGAACGGTAATTCTCCTCGAGTTTTATGACATTGGCACCGGGGAAATCCTTCTCGAACTTTAAGATGAGCCTGACATCTGCGCCTCTGAAAGAATAAATAGACTGGTCATCATCACCTACGACGCAGATATTGCCGCTTCCCGATGCAAGCTTCATGACCGCACGGTACTGCGTCTCGTTCGTATCCTGATACTCATCAACCATGATGTATCTGAATTTTGCCCTGTATAGTTCTGCAATATCCGGATTCTGCTCCAGGAGCTTTACCATGTTAACGAGGATATCATCGAAATCCATTGCATTGTTTGCAATGAGCTTTTCCTGATATCTCTTGTAGATCCTTGCAACAACGCCTAAGAAATATTCCTTGCCTGCAAGGAGCTGGTATTCCTCGACTCCGACGAATTTATTCTTGGCATTGGATATCTCGATCTGAACGCTCTTAGGCTTGAACTGGCTGTCTGCGATATCCAATTCCTTCATCGATTCCTTAATAAGCTTTAACTGGTCATCGGTATCAATGATCGAGAAATTCTGTGAATACCCCAAAAGCTCTGCGTGCCTTCTAAGGAGCCTTGCAAAAATACTGTGAAACGTGCCGCACCAGATATACTTCGAACGGTCGCCGACAAGGCCTTCGATACGCTGGCGCATCTCATTTGCCGCCTTGTTTGTGAACGTGATCGCCAGAATAGATGAGGGAGCAACATTATGCTTCTTCATCATGTAGGCTATGCGGTATGTGATGACCCTGGTCTTTCCTGAACCTGCGCCTGCAAGTATGAGCAGCGGTCCGTTCAGGTGTGTGACCGCCGCCATTTGTTCCTTATTAAGTCCTTCGAGGAGCCTGTCCGCGTCCTGATCACCAAAAGCTTCAGTTCCCTGGCCGTAAATACTCTCCAGGTCTCTGAAAAACTCGTCTGAATTGCTGAAATTATCGTCTGCCAAAGCAAAACTCTCCTATATAAAAACCGAATATTGAGATTATATCAGTTATTGAAACAAATTATCTTTGATTAATAGGACAGTTTGGCCCTATATGAATAGAGCTGAAGAATTGAATATATGTACGCAAAAAGCCTTTAAATGTCTTTTCCTGTATATACGCTCCAATTCTTTTTGTCATATATGTTATTACCGGCGACGATCCAGAAAGCTTCCGGATCAACGAACTGCGTTCCGTTATTATCATTGACGTTCGCCAGATCCGAAGTATAGATCAATACACGCTTTGATTTTACGTCCTGGAAGATCGGATTGTTGGTAAAAGGACTGACCGGATTATCTACTACTCCCTTGAACGCTAAAGTAGGAGTGTCAGCATTCGTCATGAAATCCATGGATGTTGTAAATCCCGTGCTGTTAAAATCCTTGACCATGAGAACGGGATTTACAGCCTCTGCATCAAATTCCGGATCGCTGATGAGGAAATCTTCAAACTGTTTCATTCCGTAACCGTGATCGGACACAATTATTATCCTGGTATTGTCATACATGTTGTTTTCGCGGAGATAATCAAACCACTTGGCAAGTGAGATCAAAGATTCCATGCTGCATTCATATGCTGCATAACAGCAAAAATCGGAATCCATGTTCATCGTTACGCCGTTAACGGTAAAGCGCTCCATGTGCGCAGCATCATAAGCAGTATTGTCTACGCTTGATACCGGTGCATAATCAGGCTCCTTTAACAGGAAAAGGTCATGTGTTGACTTATTGGAGATAATAAAGAAACAGTTCTTTCCGTCCTGGGCTTCACGTGTTACATCGCTTAATGAGTCTAAAGCAGCATGTTCTTTTATGTGCAGCTCATTGATTCCTACCTGTGCATGAATACCGGATGCATTGCCCAGGAAGATAGTTTCTTCCGAACCTGACTGGAAATAGTCACCGCCATCATAAACATACTTCTGCAAGGCATACGGCAATGCCTTCATAACTCCATAGCAGAAGAAATTACGGTTAAGACGGTGTTCCAGATCCTCTCCGCCTTCTACAAGAAGCGGCTCCTTAAAATTGAATACGCCGGACATGTGATAAGCATTAATTCCTTCGTATTGATCGTAAATGCTTAAGTCAGGTTTCCACTGGTAGTTCGCATAAGACGGGTCAACTACACTTACATTCCAACCGTTTTCAGAGAATATAAGAGGCATCGTAAGAAGTGCTTCATTGTGTTTATCCACCAGAGCCTCATTTGAACGTGCATTGATCCTGTCGGGAGTATAATCATATCCGCCATATAAAGCAGGAGATGCAATATTCGTATACTTTCCGAACGAGACTGTATTGGGATAATAAGTAAATCCGTCGAATTTTGAGACAAGGTCGGGACGTTCATTAAACAGATAAGGAACATAAGAACCGTTCATCTTATCGAGCATTATAACCACGACATTCTTTCCGGTGGTTGACAAAGGTATCGCTACTTCTTCGGCAGTATTGCTGTACTTGTAATCCTCATTTGCGATTCTTTCCGATATCACTGTGATATTGATTATGGAAAGACATGCAATGACCAAAACTGCTCCCGCCATCAGGATTTTGACAACTCTGCTCCATTTATACGCAATGAAGATAATGATGGCCAGGATTAAAATGTCGACAGCAATATTTATAAGGATCTCAGTCAACTCAAAACTTACGACGTTCTCATATATAAGTTTGCTCGTGATAAAACCGAAATTCTTATTAAAGGCAACATAGTTAACGACACTTACAACTGCAATACCGGAAAGAGCGCACATCGTCTTCTTTCCCGTTTTGAGCAGATACAGGAACACCTGAAGCCAGATAAGAAATACGCCTGCTGCCATAAGCGCGCTGATGACAATATAGCTGACCGGGCTATGCGGATCCGAAATAAAATTGTTTATCATCTCAGCAGGATTCTTAACTACGACATCCGAAGGAATCAAAACACCTGTAAGCAATGCAAGGGATGCGCTTGAGAGCAGGACAAGGGCGTATCCGCCTTTATCGTAAACGAGTTTTTTCTTTTTTGACTCTTCCTTTGTTTTCGGTTTCCTCAAATGGCCAATAGCGTTTTTGACTAACGAGAATGTATTATTCAGGAGCCAATAGAAAACAAGCCCCGCCGGTGAATGGTAGAGCAATACCAGAAAGACCAGAGCCAATCCGTAGACCTGTATTTTTTCCTTTAACGGGTGTCCCTTTGTGTAGATAATGCCGGAAATTACATTTATCAGTGTCATCAGAATCGGGAGAACATTAACCGGAAAGCTTCCCACCATAAAAGAAGCATCTTCTTTACCCAGATCCGAAATAAAACCGAAAGAGAAACCCTGAAGGATCTGCATTCCGGATAATAATCTGTAGGCTGCTATGAAAAACGGGATCTGAAGAAGCAGAGAAGCGGAACTCTTAAGCGCATAGATGGGCTTATAATTGTTGATACGGTAGTACTCCTGAAGCATCAGAAAGCGCTCGTCACCTTTGAATGTCTTCTTGATGCGCTTAATGCGGTATGCCATCTTAGACTGGATATCACGTTCCTCAGCCTGCAGCTGATCAGCTCTTTTGTAGAGCGGAAGAACCAGGAAGTTGACAACAATACTTAGAACAATAATTGAAACACCGGCATTGCCTGTAACTCTGTTTGCTATGGAAAAAATGACTTCAAACAGAAGTTCCAGCGGCGAGATTATTAAAGTGTAAAGGCCTGACAAAAATGCCATCTATACATTTACTTCCATAATTAAAATAACTAGATAATTATATCATTTTTAATTAGCTTAATTCTTTATCAAAAATCGTGATACTTGGTTATAATATCAGCATGACTAAAAGTGGAAAAAGACATTTTAAGCTCAGCGGTGCCCAGACGATACTCCTGGGCTTCATTTTATTGATACTTGCAGGTGCGCTCCTGCTCATGCTCCCCTTCTCTTCACGTTCGGGAGAATGGACAAGCGTTACCGATGCTCTTTTCACGGCTACTTCGGCCAGCTGCGTTACCGGTCTCGTCCTCTATGACACATGGTCTCACTGGACATTGTTCGGCCAGCTCGTGATCCTCTCTCTGATCCAGATCGGCGGTATGGGCGTCGTTACCATGACGACAGTCTTAAGCAAGCTCGTAGGCAAGAGGCTCAGCCTTCAGGCCAGGACCACGATGCAGGAAGCTGTATCTGCTCCGAACCTTGGCGAGATCATTAAATACACCAGGTTTATTTTCCTCGGATGTATCATTTTCGAGGCCTTGGGAGCGGTAGCCATGTCACCTGTATTCATCTCAGAATACGGTCCTTTGAAGGGCATCTGGCTCTCAGTATTCACATCCATCTCAGCATTCTGTAATGCAGGATTCGACTTAAACGGCTCTCACGGCGAGTTCTCGTCCATGACACCTTACATGGACAACCCCGTTATCGTTATAACACTCGTATTCCTCATTCTCACGGGCGGCCTCGGATTCCTTACCTGGATGGATATCAGAAAACACGGTTTTAAGTTCTACAAATACAGTACTCAGAGCAAGCTCATACTCGTCATGGAATTGATCCTTGTACTGGTACCTATGATCTATCTGTGGTTCGGCGAATATGGAGATATGCCTTTCGGCCAGAGATTCTTCGCTTCGCTCTTCCAGGCTGTAACACCCAGGACCGCAGGCTTCAACACTACTGATTACAATGATTTCTCAGGCACGGGCATTGTCATGACGGTAATCCTGATGCTCATAGGCGGCGCACCGGGTTCTACTGCGGGCGGTATGAAGATCACGACCGTCACGATCCTGTTCCTTACAATGCTCGCCTTCTTCAAGCACGAGAAGTCACCTGCGATCTTTAAGCGAAGGATAACCACTGAAGCTATCTACGGTGCAGTTGCCGTCTTCATGCTCGATATTATGCTCGCAGTCCTGGGTTCCATGTCGATCGCAAAGATCGAGCACAGGGCTTTCATTACAGCACTCTTCGAGAGCGCATCCGCAGTAGGTACAGTAGGACTCTCGATGGGCATGACTCCGACTTTGCATACAGTTTCAAAATTTATATTGATCATCTTAATGTATACAGGACGTGTCGGCGGTCTGACTCTCGTTTTCGCTGCTATAACCAGGAAATCTTTGGGCAACAGACAATATCCGGCAGACAACATAGCGGTCGGCTGATCCGGCAGAAAGGACAAAAACATGAAGAGCGTACTCGTAATAGGAATAGGAAGATTCGGATATCACCTTATCGACCAGCTTAGCAAGGCCGGTGATGAGATCCTTGCAGTAGACAGAACTGAGGAGAGATTGGAACCCGTATTGGGAATGGTTACAAGTTCCCTTATTGGCGATGCGACAAACGAGCAATTTATTAAGTCTTTGGGCGTAGAAAATTTCGACGTCTGCTTCGTAGCAATCGGAGATAATTTCCAGTCTTCGTTAGAGACAACTGCCCTGCTCAAGGATAACGGCGCTAAATATATCGTCGCAAGAGCTTCAAGGTCCGTTCAGAAAAGATTCCTTCTTGCAACCGGTGCGGACTCAGTCGTCTTCCCCGAGAAGCAGCTCGCAGAATGGTCAGCTGTACGTTACTGCTCTGCAGACATCGTTGATTATCTTGATTATCCTGGCGATTATTCAATCTTTGAGGTCAATGTTCCTCAAGAATGGTTGGGAAAGAGCCTTGTCGATCTCGGCATCAGAAACAGGCTGCATCTTAATGTCTTATCAATAAGAAGAGATGGCAAGTCCATTCTGGAATTCCCTGCTGATTTTGTTTTCGCCAAAGGCGACACGGTAACTGTTTTCGGAGCAGACAAAGATCTTAAGAAAGCTTTCGATATCAACTATTGATCTAAATAGAAAATCAAACCAACTAAAAACCGGCTCTTCGAATAATCGAAAAGCCGATTATTTATTAGTTTATTAAGCCAGGATTATTTAACGAGAGCTTCTGTTTCCTGTGCGATAGCGAGCTCTTCGTTTGTAGGAATAACGCAAACTGTTACCTTTGAAGAAGGCTTGGAGATGATTGCTTCCTTGCCTCTGAGGCCAGCGTTAACTGAATCGTCGAACTCAACGCCCATGAACTCAAGACCTTCGCACATAGCCTTTCTCATGTGGTCTGTGTTCTCGCCGATACCAGCCGTGAATACGATAACGTCAACACCGCCCATAGCAGCTGCATAAGATCCGATGATCTTCTTGCCCTGGTAAGCGAACATGTCGAGTGCAAGTCTTGCTCTCTCGTTGCCTTCGTTAGCAGCCTTTTCGAGATCTCTGAAGTCGGAAGAAACGCCGGAAACACCCTGAACACCTGACTGCTTGTTGAGGAGGTTGTCCATCTCATCAGCTGTGTATCTCTCGTTCTTCATAAGGAAAGGAACGATAGCGGGATCGATGTCACCTGTTCTTGTACCCATGCAGATACCTGCAAGAGGTGTAAGACCCATTGATGTATCCTGGCACTTGCCGTCCTTAACAGCTGCGAAAGAAGAACCGTTTCCGAGGTGGCATGTGATGATTCTAAGATCTTCATACTTCTTGCCGAGGAAATCAGCAACTCTGTGGCTTACATAACGGTGGGATGTACCGTGGAAACCATAGCGGCGGATATCATACTTCTCGGAGATCTCATAAGGAAGAGCATATGTGTATGCCTTCGGGGGCATTGTCTGATGGAATGCTGTATCAAATACTGCAACTTGAGGTGTGCCTGCAGGAAGAACATCCTCGCATGCCTCAATACCGATGAGGTTTGCAGGATTGTGTAAAGGTCCTAACGGGAAGCATTCTCTGATAACTCTCTTAACGTCGTCGTTAACGATAACTGAAGCGCTGTAGTACTTACCGCCATGGAGTACTCTGTGGCCTACAGCTGCGATCTCAGATACGTCAGCGATTACGCCGTGCTCAGGATCAACAAGTGCATCGAGGATCATCTTTACAGCAACCTTGTGGTCAGGCATGGGTTCTGTTGAAACGAACTCATCCTTGCCAGCGGGCTTATATGTAAGCTTACCGTCGATTCCGATTCTCTCGGCATTACCCTTAGCAAGGACAGCGCCTGTGTCGATGTCGAAAAGCTGGAACTTAGCGGAAGAGCTTCCGCAGTTGATTACTAAAATCTTCATTAGACTTATCTCCTGTCTATAAACTTATCTGAATTTATTAGCCCTGTGCCTGAACTGCAGTGATAGCAACTGTACCAACGATATCGTCAGCGTTGCATCCTCTGGAGAGGTCATTAACAGGAAGTGCGAGGCCCTGGAGGACAGGTCCGTAAGCAGGAGCCTTAGCAAGTCTCTGAACGAGCTTGTAACCGATGTTGCCTGCTTCGAGTGAAGGGAATACCAATGTGTTAGCGTGGCCTGCAACCGGTGATCCGGGTGCCTTGAGCTGTCCTACTTCCTCAACAAGAGCTGCGTCGAGCTGGAGCTCACCGTCAACTACGAGTTCAGGATACTTTTCCTTAGCGATCTTAACTGCATTGGATACCTTATCAACATCAGCGTGCTTTGCTGAACCGTAAGATGAATATGAGAGCATAGCAACCTTAGCGGGAGCGCCGATGAACTTTTCGAAAGACTCAGCGGAGAGCTTAGCAATCTCAGCGAGCTTAGCGGAATCTACGTCTGTGTTAACTGCGCAGTCAGCGAAAATGAAGAGACCATGCTCACCAAGATCGCAGTTAGGAACATCCATAAGGAAGAAGCCTGAAACGGAAGAGATGCCGGGCTTTGTCTTAAGGAGCTGGAGTGCAGGAAGAATTGTGTTTCCTGTTGAGTGGCATGCACCGGAAACTGCACCGTCAGCATCACCGCACTTGCACATGAGGCATGCATAGTACATGTAGTCGGAATTCATCTTCTCTTCAGCCTTCTCAGGTGTGATGCCCTTCTTCTGAGCGTCAGCGATGAGAACTGCTGTCTCTTCTTCGGAAAGGCCCTTCTTCTCAGCCTTCTTCTTTGCTGCAGCTACCATGGTATCAACACCGCGGAGCTCAACAAACTTGTCGATATATTTCTGCTTGTTGGGATCGTTATAAGGATCAACGATCGTTGCGCCTGTGATATCAAAACCTTCGGAGTTCTTTGCGATCTCGTCGGGTGTACCGATAATGATAAGATTTGCCATCTCTGCCTTAAGGATCTTCTCGGCAGCCTCAAAAGTTCTCTTGTCCATTGACTCAGGAAGAACGATAGTCTTCTTGTCAGCTTTTGCTCTGGCCATGATGTCATCAATAAATGCCATATATATTAATCTCCTTTTGGAATTTTTTGTCCACAAAAGTATACTCGTAAACCTATGTTATTTCAAATAATAAAAGAAGGAATTATGAAGTAGCCAGACGAGTGCTGAAATTATCCTTTGCATAGAAGACATATCTCTCACCCTCTTCCCTGAATATCATGTAAAGAGCAGGGCTCGTGGACTTGGTCGCGACCCTTTTTCCCAGCGTATCGGAGAGCTTGTCAAAAAGATCTTTGTCGCCCATGTAATAAGCGATCATAATGCCGTCAGTATAAGCACTTAAAGCTTCTGAACCGGAATAGGATTCAGTCAGCAGTGAATAATTTCTGTATATCCTTCCGGAGTTCATGACAGATCCTTTAAATTCCGAAAAGGTACTGTTGTCGAGCTCACCGACCTCAGCCAGGTTTTTCATGGTCTTTACATTCTGCAAAAGATCGATCATACCGACATTCTGGCCGCTGTAGATATATGCGCCGCAGTCCATGGAACCGGAAGTCGCATATGCATAGAAAGCAAAACCTGCTCCTGCATATCCGTCTTTTACGGCTTTTAAAGCCTTCTCATAGGCTCCTTCCGCGATCAGGCCGTTTGTCTCAAGGTCCCTTATAAGTCTTAAGTTGAGATTTGATAGCAGTACGCCTTCGACATCTTCCGTGAGTTCTGTGCTGTCGACCAGTTCACTGTCGCTGTCACCTGAGAGCGTACCGTATACCTTTTCCAAAGAACCGCTGTCATCTTCTTTGATGCTGCTGGTATCTTCGAGAGCCACATAGAGCGAATCAGCGTACTTTGCTACGGAGAGCTTCTCGGTCCTGAGCCGTCCCTGGTTGTCGAAAAGGACTTCGATCAGTATCTTGATCTCTTTGTAGTCCGGCTCGCTTCCGTACGTTACATAGTATTCGAGCATGGCATCGAGCCAGTCAACCATGGCAGATGTCGTAACCAGATCATCGGCTTTTTCGGGATCCGAATATACAAATGCCTTGTATGAGCCGTCCGGCAGTTTATATCTCTTGATCACAGCCTCTTTTAAAGCAACGGCATTGTTTCTGTCTCCTGCCCTGACATAGCATTTAAGGAGCAACGCCTGGTCAGACAGGCCATAGATTCCTGAGTTGACTGCTTCTTCCGAAACGAGACGCCCCGCTATCGTATATGAGGTAGCGGCCAAAACACCATCGCCGCCTTTTTCGACTATCAGCTTTTTGGATCTGGAAAAGAGATATCCGCTCACGATATTGTTGGAAGCGGTAATACTGGTCCACTCATAACCCGGATGTGCCAGAGCGGTAATCTTGATCTTGGAGCCGCCTCCGAATCTACCCGTATAAAACAGATAGAAAACGGTCGCACCCAAAGCAAGTGCAACAATGATCGCACCTGTTAATATCTTTCCTATTCCGACACCGGCTATTTCCCTGCGTTGCATAAACTCCGCCTTATGAAATATAATCTTTATAATCAAAGATTATACCAAAAGCAAAGGATATTCATAAATTGCGGGTTGTAGGAATTGTTGCGGAATTTAATCCATTTCATAACGGTCACGAGTACCTGATAAAGAAGGCACGTGAGATCGTAAATGACCCCAGGGCGATCGTCATGCCCGTCATGTCCGGTTTTTTCACACAAAGAGGTCTTCCTGCCATCTGCCCGCCTTCCGTACGCGCAAAGCAGGCTCTGCTCAGCGGTGCTGATGTGGTATTAGAGCTCCCTTTCAGTTTTTCCTGCGCACCTTCTTCAAGATTTGCAGAAGGTGCAATTTCCGAACTGGTATCTACCGGTGTGATCACCGATATTGCTTTCGGCGTTGATACAGATGATACCGAGCTTCTGAAAAAACTCGCGAACCTCAATCCTGATGATGAGGAATTTAATAGCAAACTTAACGAATACATTTCAACCGGGATCAGTTTCCCTGAGGCCAGGGCTAAGGCTATAAAGGATATAGCAAATGCCAAGGGAATAGACGACGACTTAGACCAGGTCCTCTCATCCCCTAATTCCATCCTCGCATTAGATTACCTTCTGGCATTAAAGAAGATCGATAAGATGAACCGCATCAATGTGATCATGATAAAGCGCGAAGGCGACGGTTATCATGCAGCTGAAGCCGGAAGCAGTTTTGCGAGCGCTACAACGATCCGCAGGCTGATATCAGAAACCGCACCCTGCTTTTCCAGATCTGAGATCGCAGCTAAATTAAACGGGCTGATGCCTGACCTTTCTTTGGGAATAATGCTGTCTTCCAATTCAGGCGGCACATTTGAATTCCCTGACTATGTGGATTACATAAGGGACTGTATGCTCACCGTATCTTCAGCATATGATGTCGGAAATGCTGCCTACATGACAGATGACCTTTCGGGTTATATCAGGAATTTTGCTTGTGATATCAGGCCTGACACCATTTCCGGAAATGATCCTGATCTCAGGGTTTTCGAGAGCAGGATATCCACAAAAAGATATACACTGTCCAGGATCTACAGAGCTTTGGCTTCACTGATGGCAGGACAGGATAATTCCTGTCTGGACATCAAGCGTCCACCCTATATCAGAGTCTTAGGCTTTAACCAGGAAGGAAAGTATTGTCTTAAGATCATGGGCAAGTGCGCGAAGGTGCCTGTTATTAACAGACCTTCGGACTGTCTGGAACTTCAGTCGGAAAATAAAAACTTGAAAAAGATCTTCGAGCTCGACATGAGAGCCGCTTCATTAGGATGGAAGATCTACGGCAGAGATATTGCCACGGAATGGGAATCGATCCCCGTAATCGTTAAATAAGCAGAATAAAACCGTCCGCCGGAAAATCCGACAGACGGTTATTACTATTCAATCAAAAAACTAATTAAGCCTTAGCAGCGTTAGCAGCCTTAGCAAGTCTGGACTTTGTTCTGGAAGCTGCGTTCTTGCTCATGTGGCCCTTAGCAGCAGCCTGGTCCAATGCCTTCTGTGTAGACTTGATTGTAGCATCAAGATTCTCGCCTGTAGCGATATCAGCCTTTGCCTTCTTAACAGTTGTGCGGATAGCACTCTTCTTGCTCTTATTGGCAGCAGCCTTCTTCTCGGAAACGCTTACACGCTTGATAGCTGATTTAATATTAGGCATCTCTTTTTCTCCTTTTTAGAGTTATATCTTCAAATTACCGAAGAATTGTATCACGATTGTATTTTATTCGCAAGACTTTGTTGCTTCATAAAGTCCGATACTTGCGGCAATTGTAATATTAAGGCTGTCGATATTTGACGAATGCTCTATCCTTATCGGCCGGCCGATGTTTTTGAAGGCCGGATCAAGTCCCGTCGCCTCGTTGCCCATAATGAGCGAAAACGGTTTATTTATAGTGGTTTCCTGAAGTTTTGTGCTGCCGTCCAGCATGAAAGGATAAAGGTTGTTATGAGGAAATCTCTTCTGATAGTCAGAAAAATCATCGAAAACTTCGATCCTCACGCTCGCACATGCTCCCATGGATGCCCTGATGGTCTTGGGATCAAAAGGATCTGCAGAAGTCTTCCCTACTATGGCCAGATCTTCCACTCCGAATCCTAAGCAGCTCCTTACGATCGTTCCCATGTTACCGCAGTTCGAGGGATTTACGAGTACCATGTGGTTTCCGTCTTTTAACTCAACCTTTTTCTTTTCGATAACGGCAATGACAAAGCAGTTATCTTTCTTGGAAAGAATATTAAAAGGCTTTTCTTCTGTTGATATCGGGATATCATTGCCACAGATGGTCTTGATCTTTTCGATCGTCTCAACAGATCGGAAACCAGGATGAAGGATCACAGCCTTAACTGCGTCTCTTCTTTTGAGAAGATACTCCATCGCTACGGTCGCACCGAGCCCGTATGTGTATATATTGTCGCTTTTGTAACTGTTAACTTTAATCAAAATGTCTTGTTCCTGTCTAATATTTATATGCTATTATAACTTAAGCGGATAATTAATGTTATATCGCGATATAACGCTTTTCAAAGTAAAGGAGCATTTACTATGGCAGAAAATCAGACACAGGTTAACACCTCAGAGCAGCTTCCTTCCAACGCAAAGTTGTTCTCAATCCTTTCTTACATCTCAGTTCTCTGGCTCTTGGGCCTTTTGATCTCACCTGAGAAGACATCACCTTTTGTAAGAAGTCACGTAAACAACGGTATCGTTCTTTCCATCTGCGGCGCAATCCTTGCTTGCATCCCCTTCTTAGGTTGGTTCTGCGAGATCGCAATTGTTGTATTCATGGTTATGGGTATCATCGCTGCAGCTAAGACTCAGTACTTCACACTTCCTCTCTTCCTCGGAAATTTCAAGATTGTAAAGTAATTACAATTACAATCTAAAATTCAGACCCGCACCCAAAAGTGCGGGTCTTTTATTTGCAGTTAAACTCCAAAACATATATAATAACCGCCGTATCGAGGTGTAGCGCAGTTGGTAGCGTACGTGCTTTGGGAGCATGGGGTCGCAAGTTCGAGTCTTGTCACCTCGACCAAGAATACCCATCTGTTCATCCTGCGAACAGGTCCTCGGCACAAAGTGCCTGCGGAACTTGTCTGAACAGATGGGTATTCTTTTTTCGTTACAGTTCAAAGAAGGCGATCTTCTTTTCGGCCATCTCTTCCACTCTCTCGATATATGTAAGAGCATCTTTTATGGTGGGACACCTCTCCACCCTGTGTTTTACGGTCTCGCCTTCCTGCTTAAAGCATCTCTTGCTCATTCCGCCGGCGCCAAACGAGAGCACATCTCTGGCATCGCTCATCATGGCAACATTATAAAGGCTTCCCGTATCGCCTTTTGCAAAACCGGTATTTTCGAGACCATGACCGGTATCTTTCTGGCGGTACATATAATACGGATGGTAGCCTGCTTCCATGAGGAGCTTATAGCTTTCCGCTACACATTCATCCAAAGTATCGCGGGTCTTTTCCTTATCCATTACTTTGTCGCGGCTCATAGCGGCGCGCCTCTTCTTATAAAGTGTATGTACGGTTATGTTAGCTGGCGCGAGCTCGATAAGTCGTTTAGTTGACTTCACATGTTCTTCCGCATCTTCATAAGGGAGTCCTGCGATAAGATCCATGTTGATTAGGTCAAATCCCATCGCACGCGCTTTTTCGAAAACACGGACAGTATCTTCAGCTGTATGTTTTCTTCCAAGTCTCAAGAGAGTCTCTGATCTCATCGTCTGGGGATTAATGCAGATCCTCGTGATGCCGTGATCTCTCATCGCTTCTAACTTGCCATCCGTGATCGTATCAGGTCTTCCGGCTTCGACAGTAACCTCTGCATCTGAAGTGATATTCAGATTTGAATAGATGCAGTCAAGAAGTGACGAGAATTCTCTTTCTGCAAATACGGTAGGTGTGCCGCCTCCGACATAAAGAGATGATATGGGTCTTCTTATGTGCTTTGAAACGAGTTCTATCTCACGTTCGAGCGCAGCTCCGTAATTAACGAGTCTGTCCATGTGACAGGAAATATCCGAAGATACGAATGAGCAGTATTCGCACCTCGAAGGACAGAATGGAATGCCGACATAGATATTGAGATTTTCTTCCGGAACCAGTTCTAAAATCCTCTGTTCTTCTCTTGAAGTCTCAAATGCGAGTGCTGCTTTATCGGGTCTTACGAAATACTTTTCTTCCAAAGCTTTAGAGTCAGATTCTTCGCATGCAACCAGTGTAGGTCTTATTCCGGTAAGGCATCCCCAAGGCAGTTCCTTACCTGTGATGTCAGACAAAGCCATATAAAGAGATCTCTTGATCTCACGTCCGGGCTCTAACAGCTCACCTTTGAACTCAAAGGCCTTATCGCCAAAATATGTGACTGATCTGCCGTCATCAAAAAGCTCATTTATAAGGACAGCATCCGGGCCTTCCGGCGCAATTACTTTTCCCTCATCCTTGAGCTCTTCGGGAACACCCGAAAACATTCTAAGCACATCGGATACTCCGTAATATTTGTCATGTCCTTTAAGGATTACTTCAAGCATTTTCCCCACCTGCAATATGTGTCAGATAGAACCTGACATAAATGCTGTCAGGAACTATGTATGCTCCGACGCCCTCTTCTTCACCATTGGATTTCAGGAATGCATCGTTAACATTATCACTTGTTTCCGTAATATCAACACTGAAGATATCTCTTATCGCATCGACTTCTTCATTGATCTTTCCCCAGTAATAATCGGATGCCATTTCATCCCTGTATACAGGATCCATCTCTGATGAATATGCATATTCAGGCATGATCTCGCCCGTTGCTTCCGCGATCGATTCAGTAACCCAATAAAGATTCCAGAATATCCACCGGTAACCTGCATATCTGAAATCAGCGCGCGAAGAAGAACAGCAGGCCAAAGATGCCAAGAGGTTACAGTCAGTCTCGCTCGCATAACCTTTTGCATGGCACAGCTCGTGGCATACGTTTATCGGGAACTCAGTTATATCAATATAATCGGTATTGATGTTTGCTTCACAAAGCAAAGCATTGTACATGCCGACTATATATGTATAGCTCCAGTAGTGGCTCAGTGAAACCGGCTTGGCGCGCACATAATTTTTGGTAAGCGGGACATTATATTTATCTGCGAAGCTGTCTAAGAGCGAATTTGCATAAACAGCATTATTTTCAAAACTGTTATTCATGTGGGCAACGCCGTTATAGTCTTCGCCCAAATGGCTCCTCGCTTCGATCATACCAAGATATGACCACCTTAAAGCCGCGCAATAATCTTCAAAGGTCAATTCTTCTTTAGAGACCAGTTTGAGTTCAGTTGCAGCTTTGGTCCTTCTGTAATTGATCCCGTGCATTGCCTGGAAAAGTATTGCCATAACGATCGCAACTATCAAAAGATTCCTTGCAGATTTAAAGAAGAACCGTAAAGCCCCTTTTGTTAACATCTTCTTGATAAGGATCAATAGCCACCAGATAAACCCTATAGCAAGCAAAGGGAAAATACATACGACTATTCCTTCTGTAAGAGAAAACTGGAAGAACATATTAAAGCACTGAAGCGGCTTTGATACATACGGGAAGATGTTATTACAATAATAATCGGCAACATTTCTCGGAATGTAGTTATTAAATTCTACAGCGCATATAAATAGCGCTGTAAGCAAAACAAGCAGAACGATCTTTAATGCCGTTCTTTTCCTTTTCTTGCTCTTTATCTTCATCTTGCTGAAAAGATTGACCAGAAGATCACATACAACAGACCATAGATGACCGGCTGATGTACAAGATAGATTATGAGCGAATGTCTGCCTATGAATTCAACAGGCCTTGCAATTGCAGTCATGACCTTGCTCTCTTTCGGAATCAAAGTCTTCTTTTCCTTATAGCACAATCTTCCGATCACGCATCCTATAAGGAATACTCCGAGCCACGGGAAAAGCGGCATGTAATCTGCCATGTTGGGCAAATTTTGAATATCAAAACCTATAGGAAGAAATACCGGGTTTTCAGTTGAATAATCCATATAATGGATATCGCATCCGACTATGACTATATAAAGTCCTATAAGGCCCATGATCACATTAGTGACATTAGGATTTATGTTGGCCTTCTTTTCGCAAGATGAGATCAGGGCATAAAGGAAAATACCGCATGTGAGAACCGCCAGAACGTTAA
This sequence comes from Ruminococcaceae bacterium R-25, assembly GCA_003149065.1. Lineage (NCBI taxonomy): Bacteria > Bacillati > Bacillota > Clostridia > Eubacteriales > Oscillospiraceae > Ruminococcaceae bacterium R-25. The sequence continues at coordinate 614,554 of QGFZ01000002.1, read as the reverse complement.
ACAGTATCAGGCATTCGATTCCCGTAACTTTGTTGATCACAAAAGTAGCGGTATACATACTCACTGTAGCTGCAAGAAGCTTTAATCCTCTTTTTACATTATTCCTTGAAAAGGTACAGCATATACCTGATACGCTTACAAACAGAACTACGATTATAGGATGAATAAAAGACCAGAACCACGGTGCCTGAAGATATCTGAAAACATCAAAACCGAATTCATAACGCACGTCCCAGGACATGTGCATGAACAGCATCATGATAAGAGCGATTCCTCTTAAGAAATCCAGTTCCCACGCGCGGTCTTTGGCGAGCCTCTTGTCTCTCACTTTTCTTCCTGCCCTTCAACAAGACAGCTTCCTAAAGCTGTTGCGAAAACAGCATCTTCAGGAACGATCATATTTACACCATAGAGGCCTTCAAAAGGAAGCAGATACTCCTGGCACTCTTTAAGACCGGTAAGTTGGCCTGTAAATACGATATCTTTGATGTTGCACTGTCTTGATGCCATAACTGCAACAGTACCAATTGCCTGATAAACGAGATTAAATACTCCGGCCATCTTATCTTCCCTGGAGAGGTCATCTGCGGCCTTTCCGAAATTTGAAGCCGTAACATTCATCGGAAGTCCGGTAACACCATCTTTTGTAATATCTCCGATGGTAAGATCAACTTTCAAAATATCACCTTCTGTTGCCATATCAGAAAGCTTAACAGCATCTCTTGTTCCTGTCAGGGCAAGACCTAAACCTACAAGAGTACCTCCGCCTACACCGGAACCAATAATGTGTCTTACATTTTCTTTCCTGGCTTCAAGATAAGCAGTACCTGTTCCCATGCTGACTACTACAGCATGATCAAGTCCTGAGAGATATAATCCGCCCAAACCTGTAGCTTTGAATTCTTCAACAGTTACTGTCTTTATTCCGAGAATGGGACCTGCCGGGAAAACAGAACCGACACCTGTAATGTTGATCTGTTCAATGTCATTTATGGATAATGAATTATCGTTAATAAGTTTTCCGACAGCACCGAAAGCCGAAGTTACCGGATCTGCCGCTCTGACGATATCCCTGGCAATTATCTTGCCTTCTCTCATACCAACGATCTTTGTCGTGCTGCCGCCAATATCCAAACCGACTTTAATCTTCATATATCCATCTTCCTTATTTTTTTACGTAATTCTACCAAATATGGAGGTGATAATAAACCATGATGCCTTTCTATAGCTATGCAATAAAAAAGGCTCTGCCATTCTGCAGAGCCCATATTTATTCATTAATTACTTCATTAGCCCCATTGATACTTAATCTGTGTCCAATACTTGGCAGGATTTGTAGAAGTATTTTCTTCCAGATCATCTTTGATTGCATCAAATGCTTTCTGGTTAAGAACGGTGCCATCCTTACAGAAATCCTTTAATGTTTCTTCTGTCATAGGAGAAGAAGTTTTATCAACGGTGATTGCTCTACCTGTTGCATCGGGACCAGCCATTGTAGCTCTTTCATAGAAACGAGGAACCCAGAAACTTCCGTCATATCTATAGATATACGATGTTCTGCTGTAATTATCTCTCATATAAATACGATAATTAACAAGAAGAGATTTGTTTGATCCGGTAGTCTTCTCCTCAACGTCATAAAACATTATTACAGACCATTTTGAAGGCGATGAAGTTGTACCTATAAAACGGGGAGTAAATACATTCGAAGGAGATCCGCCTTTTTCAGAAATCTGAAGCAACGGAGGTCCACCAACACCCTTGCTATTAGCAACTGTCCATGTCCAATAGTCATCTTTGGCGCCTGGTCCTTGTGTGGTAGCCAAAAATGAATTCTCAAAACCTTTGGCATATAACATAGCGTAATCAGCAGAGTCATCAATGTTATAGGTAGTTGCAAAAGAATTTGCAATTGATACACAAAGCCCACCAATAACGCCGCCGATCATGCAAATGATGGCTAAGGATAACAGCATTTCAACTAAGGTAAAACCTTTTCTGCTTTTCAAGTTCTTCTTCATAATTATCTTCCCCGCGTTTTAAATAAATCGCCTGCGCAATATTATGCAACCGTATTAACCAGCATTCTCATTATTATTCTGAGCAGCTGCTTGACCATAGGATATATGTGTTTTTGAATTCAAATTGCCAATATAGTGATTAGCTGCTTCTGAACCACTGGGCAGATACTTTGCGCAATCTAATGTATCGCTTACTTCGTAAGAATCTAATGCAACCCAATGGTATGTAGGGTTTCCATTTGAATCCTTATTTGCATAATCTGCTACAACGAAAACCTTATAGAAGGAATTTGCATTTGAATTAGGGCCACGCCAATATTCAGGATAGTATTTTATTGTCTTTCTGTTATCAGCCAGCTGATCTGAACCGGCACCACCATGCTCTGTTGTGCCATCCTTGGGTGCATATGCTGCACCTCCAAATGATAATGTATTTGGAACAGTATTGGTTAATGTATTCTCTGATTGAACCGAAACATACAAATCCTTTATAGCCGCTACACCTGACGGAGTTTCAAAAGATAAAGTCTTTAGACTGGTAGCCGGTACTGTGCTTAATTTCTGCTGTCTGCTGGTAGCGCCTCGATTAGGGTAAGTATTCCATAATGCGAGATCGTCCATACATGCAGAGTAGTTGTTAGCTCCGGATTTGCTATATACCGAGGTCTGATATGAATAACCCATTGTTGCTATAAAACCATTAACAAGCATTGTTGAAATTACAACAAGAATAAAGGTAGCTAACAAGGTCTCAACAAGAGTAAAACCCTTTTTATTAATCTTTTTAATTACTCGTTTCATATCGTTCTCCTCTGCGAATATTAACCTACGCTAAATCCATACTTGCTCAATGAAGACTCGCCACTGTTGATCGATGCATTGAGGGATAAGGAAGAATCCTTTACAGCTGAATCGGCATTTTTTGCCGTCCTGATCATTCCGGCAACTCCAACACCAACGACACCTGCAAGAATAACAATAATTGCTATAACAATTATCATTTCGAGAAGGGAAAAACCGCCCTTAATAATGTGTCTCTTATTTAATCTATGCATAAACCCCTCCAAAACAAGGTTTAATCTAATACTTCCTTATTCGTATTATACTGTCTTCTTGGCAAATTTCAACACTAAAGTTAATAATTTGTTAAAATATTTCATAATTCATTAACAAATTACAAAAATAGCGGAGAACCGAAGTTCTCCGCTAATATTATTGCTAATTCAGTAAAAACTACTTTTACTATTACGATGCTATTAAGCGCCGATAATGTTAGTAATTTCCTTGTTAACGAACTCAACAGAGCTGTTGTGCTGCTTAACTGAGGATGCTGCTGCTCTAGCCTTCTTGAGGTAAGCACCGATACCAAGAACGAGAACTGCTGCAAGGATAACGATGATAGCAATAACGAGTACCATTTCTACGAGGGTGAAACCCTTCTTTGACTTCTGAATCTTCTTCATTTTAGATTCCTCCTGTAAGTTTTTGAGTTTGTAGCTTGATTATACAAGCTGTTATAAACAATTGCAACACTTTTTTCAAAATTTTTCATTTTTTTGTCACAATTTGCTTTTTCTGTTAGTTAGGCAGTCTTCTGAGCATCCTCCGGAGCAGCCTTAGGAGCGCCAAAGTTAATAAGCTTCTTTATATTACCGCCGGCCTTTCCATAGTTCTTTAAGAACAGGTAATTAGCCCAGTATGATGCAAACGGCTTATCTGCTTCAGGGCTGGCTGTAAGGTTCTCAACGCCATACCAGAGGCTCTTCTCATTATCGCATACATAAGGGAATCCAATGAATCCGCCCTCAGTATCGATATTGGTATTGCCTGACCAATTCGTGTAAGGAGCTTTGCTGTTATCAACAGAAATTCTGTTTTTAAGCGAAGCGCCATAGAAACTGATTTGTGCTGAAAGCTCCATGTAACCATTCATTTCTGTAGCCGTTATTGAATCTACTTTTATGCAGTCCGTATTCTCAGCATTGATTTTCTTAACTGCAGTAATAAATTCATCATAGCCGCGTCTTTCAGCAAATTCACCCTTACCAAACTGATCCTTCATAGCCATTGCTGTTTCTTCGACAGGAGTCTCTGCTTTTGGAGTAAAGTCAGGGGTACGGTTATACTGCGTAGGTGTATATCCATCTGTAGTTACATATGTAACTACAACCTGAAGACAGAGTAAGCGATCCTCTGAAGGTGAACCATCTGCGTAGGAGACAGTAGGCATACCAACATCTGTTGTTGTAACACTTGTTAAGAAAGGACAACCTGCATCTTCAAATGTCTTAAGTACATACTGTTCAATAGTCTCAGACTCAATTTCATCAATGAAAGAAAGCTCGATTTTCTCGCATTCTTCTTTCAGGAGCTTGATTTCAGCTTCCATAGTTGCATTGTTAGCTCTGATCTGGTCAAGATATGCCTTTCTCTGTTCCAAAGCTGCCAACTGCGCCTTATATTCATCATACTTGTCGTTGAGTGTTCTGACTCCGAAGAAATAACCGAGAACAACTATAATCAACAACGTGATTACGTACATAAAGCCTTTTTCTCTTGCTGTAAGATTATTCATTACTGTTTCCTCCCTTCATTAACCCTGAGCAGGTGTTGTAGCAACAGGTGCGTAGAACAACTTGATCTCAGTATTCTTACGGGCTACATCAGTAAAATTGTCATTTTCAAGAACAGAATTGAAGCTGCCCTCTTCAACTAAAACATCATCTACAGTAATTCTTGTAAGCTGATATTTAACGCCTGCATATTCAAATGTCTTAATTGGTGAAATTGTATAAGAATCGCCGGCTTTTTCAGTCATGGTCTGAATTCCGCCCAAAACCTTATTGGAACCATCTACGTCCTCATAACGTGTAATTGCAATATGAACATTGCTGACAAGAACACCGGAAACTGTGAACTCATAATAATTATTCATTACATCAATAGTGGTCTTCTTTGTCTTAGGATCAACCGTCTCCCCTTTGGATTCCTGGCTGACACGTGCTGTTGAAATAGTCGGTCTGGAAGTAAATACATTCTTCTGATTCAAAAGATATACCATCTCAACAGGACTGTAGTAAGTGAAAGAGTATCCATGGAATTCAAGCTGACTGTTAGTAAGAGTGTAATTTGTCAAATAAGAATCACTGGGAATGCACTTTGCAAGAACTTCAGGAAGTTCAGTAGGTGCAGGATCAACCTGATCTACAACTTTTCTCATTTGAGTAAGTGAATAGTTGTAATTTGTTATCTCTGTGAGCTTTTCCTTCAACAATGCATACTCCTGCTCAAGAGTAGCGTATTCAGGACTTGCAAGGAGATTCTCCATATTCCTGATGTCATTCTTAATAAGAGTATTTCTAATAAAGAATGCAACGATAAATGCAAGTACTACGAAAACAACCAAGATACCTGCAGCAACTGCATATCCCAACATTCTCGCAGCCTTTGCGGCATTAGCCGTAAACTCAGCAAAGAAGTTCATATCCTTCTTTGCTAATAACTTTTTGCTAACTCCGTTAACTTTAGCCATAAAGTGTGCCCCTCCTTAATCGTGACGAATCAAAGCGCCACAACAATTTACGAACTGACCAAGTACAAAATCCTTAGGACCGCTTACAGTGCTAAGAGTCTTGAGGATCTCGACCTGAGTTCCAAGCTGACGCGCAAGTTCTTTATCAATCTTTTTATATCCTGCACCTGAACCATAAAGGAAGCATGTGCTGATAGCATCAATGTGATACTTCGCAATTGAGAACTGAGCTGTACGTGAAACGGCATCAACAAGGCTCTTGAAGTATGCATTAACAGCACTCTGAAGAGCAGGTGTTTCTGCGACTGTCTCGTTCCAAACATCAATGTCCTCGATCGGCACACTTGATTCAGCTTCGGAAGTAGTAATATTAAGTCTTCTAGCCAATGAAGACTGCTGGCTTCCACTCTGGAGCTTCTTAACCGAATCAGCAACCTGTCTGATATTCGCGTGACCGAACTGAAGTCTTCTGGAAAGAACCGGGAAACCCTTATCAAGTACAGTAACAGTTGTTGTCTTACTTGAGAGCTCGATCAAAAGGATCGTAGACTGCTTGATGTTAACGTTACCGTTAACGATTCCCTGCGAGAAGAGCTTTCTTACTGCGTTAGGGTTAACGTCGAGAGATACAGGGTTGAGATCCATGTTCTTAAGGAATTCACGATAATCCTTGATAACGTCAGTAGGGATTGCTGTTGCTCTTACCTGAATCTTATCAGCATTTGTTTCAGCATCCTTGGTAGTTCCATAAACAAGATAGTCAATGGACATATCTCTGTTTGAACCCTGACCCAGGATCTCATACTTAACCATATCCTTAAGCTGGTCTTCCTTAACTACAGGAAGTTCCAAATCTCTGCTGTGAACAAAAGCACCTTCTGTTGTAAGGATGCAGCTCTTCATTCTGATATCGAGTCTTGCAAGAGCGTGCTTAAGTGCCATTACGATACCGAAAGAATCCGCAACTGCACCATCGTTAATGGCATCACCCTCCAAAGGTACAACGCCCATCTTGTCGATTGTGATATTTCCTGTCTTGGGATTGTAATTCCCGACAGCTATCTTAAGATCTGAGCTGGAGCAATCGATTACCAGTTCATTTGATCCTCTGCTTAATGAAAAATCCATTTATTTTCTCCTTTCAAACCTTGCGGGGATTACATGATCCACTGAGCCATTGTGAAGATAGGCATTGCGATACCACCTACAACCAAGCCAACGATGATAGCCATGATAATGATCATGACAGGCTCCAATGCAGAAACCATCTTCTGTGTAGCTGCATCAGCTTCATCTTCAAAATAGTCAGCTGCCTTTGTCAAGATCGTATCCAAAGTACCGGATTCCTCACCAATAGATACCATTGCATAGATCATTGGAGGGAATTCAGTAATATCTCTTATTGATCTTGAAAGAGAAGTACCCTTTCGGATCTCGATACGGGCTGCTGCGAGTTTTTTCTGAAGTATTACGTTATCGAGTGACTTCTCGGTAATCTCAACAGCCTGAAGAACAGAAATACCAGACTTAAGAAGTGTAGCTACTGTTCTTGTAAATCTTGCAGAAGCATTCATTCTGGTTGCTTTACCGACAACCGGCATCTTAAGCATGATCTTGGACCAAGTCTCGGAACCCTTTTCTGAATTCTTCCAAAGAGTGAAACCATAAACAATGAGTCCGATAACAGCTAAATAGATATACCAGAATTTTCTAAGTGAAGTAGAAAGATTCAACAAGCCCTTTGTCAACGCGGGCAATTCACCGCCGAGATCTACGATAACATCACCGATCTTCGGTACGAGGAATGTAAGCAAAGCAAAGCTTACTACAAAAGTAAGACCTGCCAGGATCTTAGGATATACCATCGCAGAAGAGATCTTGTTCTTGAGTTTTGCATCCTTTGCAAAGTGCTCAGCAAGTCTTTCCATAACCTCGTCGAGTCGGCCGGATTCTTCTCCTGCTGCGATCATACTGATCATGATGTTCGGAATAACGCCCCTCTGTTCCTTAAAAGCTTCAGACAGGGATCTACCACTCTGAACCGATTCATAGATTTCACCGATACACTTCTTTGCTTTCTTGGATTCAAGCTGCTGATAAAGCATATCGAGTGATCTGACTACGGTGATACCTGCAGACAAAAGTGAAGCGAGCTGTCTGGATATGATAACGAGATCTTGAGTCTTAAGCTTAGGGCTTCCGATCTCCATATTCATGATGCCCTTGCCCTTATCCAAAGACAAACTTGCAATATATTTGCCATCGGATTTAAGTTTTCTGGACGCCTCTCCAATAGAAGTTGCTTCGACTATGCCTTCAGACATTTTACCGTTTGCATCGATAACTTGATATCTGAAATTAGCCATCTAATATTTCCCTCCTCTTATCAGTTTTCTGTATTAGCGCCTTAATCAGGCAAATTCGAGATCACCAAACAACGGGCTGTTCGTCTGACCTGCGTTATTGATGAAACGCTTAAGATCTTCAGGGATTCTGCATCTCTGGAGAGCAGTATCTCTTGTGATCATATTACGCTTAACAAGCTCTGCAAGATAGAAATCGAGAGGGCACATACCCTGCTGAAGGCTCGTAGCGATCGTAGAGTCGATCTGGTATGTCTTACCTTCACGGATATTGTTCTTGATAGCATCGTTGGAGATCATGATCTCGAAAGCAGCACATCTGCCTCCGCCGATTCTCTGTACGAGTGTCTGACAGATAACGGCAACAAGACAAGTAGCGAGCTGAACTCTGATCTGATCCTGCTGATGCGGCGGATAAACGTCGATGATACGGTTAACTGTATCAGCAGCAGAGGACGTATGGAGTGTTGAAAGAACCAGGTGTCCTGTTTCGGCTGCGGTAATAGCTGTTGAAATTGTATCGAGGTCACGCATTTCTCCGACGAGGATGATATCCGGGTCTTCACGGAGAGCAGCTCTAAGAGCATTAGCAAATGAGAGTGTATCTTCGTGAATTTCTCTCTGGTTGATCATAGCCTCTCCGTGCATGTGGAGATACTCGATAGGTTCCTCAAGAGTAAGGATATGGCACTTCTTGCTCATGTTTACGTGTCCGATCATGGCAGCAAGTGTTGTTGACTTACCTGAACCCGTAGGACCGGTAACGAGGATAAGTCCTCTAGGTCTCATAACAAGTTCTTTAAAAATGTTAGGGAGACCCAGCTGTTCGCATGTAGGAATTTCATTTGTAATAGTTCTTGCAGCAAGCGCATAAGTACCACGCTGCTTGAAGACATTGCATCTGAAACGGCTGAAGTTCTCAACAATGTAAGAGAAGTCGATCTCACCTCTCTCATTCAGATACTGCTGTCTTGATTTGTCGATCATTGACTTGCAAAGATACTCAGTATCTGCGGCTGTGAGCGGCTGATTGCCCAACGGCATCAACATACCGTCAACACGAATCATTGGCGGCAATCCTACTGTAATATGGGTATCGGATGCCCCCATTCTTACTGATTCAGCCAAAATCGATTCGATCGATAAACTAAATCCTTCCACGTTAAAAAACCTCCTTATCAGTCAATCGTGTAAGCTACTCTGTTAAGCTCGCTGACCGTCGTAATACCTTCTAATACGAGGTCTCTCGCGGAGTCCTGAAGCATCTGTGTGCCTTCAGTGACTGCGAGCGCGCGCATCTCATCTTCACTTGCTCTCTTCTCGAGCAAAGCTTTCATCTTCATCGTAATGATTACGATCTCATGGATAGCAATACGTCCCCTATAACCCTTCTCGTTGCACTCTGTGCAGCCCTTACCACGATAGAGTTTCTGACCCGGATCAAGTCTGAGATACTCGATATCGTTAACATCAGGATCATAAGATTCTCTGCAGTTGGTGCAGATACGACGAACGAGACGCTGGGATACAACGCCTACCAGAGCGGAGGATACCATGTAAGGCTCCAAGCCCATATCTACGAGACGGTTGATAGAAGAAACAGCATCGTTCGTGTGGATTGTACTGAATACGAGGTGTCCGGTGATAGCGGCTCTCATTGCGATCTCTGCTGTCTCACCGTCACGGATCTCACCGACGAGGATAATATCAGGGTCCTGACGCAAGATGGATCTGAGACCGCTCGCGAAAGTCATACCTGCCTTGACGTTAACCTGACACTGGTTAAGTCCGGGAATCCTGATTTCTACAGGGTCCTCAACTGTGATGATATTAACTTCATCGGTATTCTTTTCTGAAAGGAGTGTGTAAAGTGTTGTTGTTTTACCTGAACCGGTAGGACCTGAAATGAGTACGATTCCCTGAGGGACTTTGATCATCTTATCGATCATCTCATTGTTACGGTCACTGATACCTAAATATTTTCTGTTTAAGTTAGCGTCATTCTTAGCAAGGATACGGATAACGGTCTTCTCACCGGTAACGCAAGGAAGAATGGATACACGCATGTCCACGTCCTCGCCGTTAATAACCGTTGTGATACGTCCGTCCTGAGGGATACGCTTCTCGGCGATGTTCATACCGCCAAGGATCTTGATTCTTGTGGTGATGGCGTCTTTTGCGGAAATAGGGTTGCTCATTACTTCCTGCATAACACCGTCGATTCTGATACGAACTCTTACTCGGTCTTCGAGAGGTTCGATATGAATATCGGATGAACCTGAACGGATAGCGTAGTCGATCATTGAGTTAACGAGTTTAACTACAGGAGCACTGTTAACAGCTTCGGAAAGTTCGCTATCCTCGTCAAGAGAGTCATTTGCAAGGCTCGTGCCAAGTTCTTCAGCAGCCTTGTTGGCATTTTCTCTTCCATAATGAACTTTGATTGCATCTACTATAGATGTATGAGTAGCGAGCATCAGTGAGATCTGATATCCGGTCTGGAACTGTAACTCGTCTTCGATTGTAATATTCATCGGGTCATCAATAGCGACAACTAGATTATCGCCATCAAAACCAATCGGGAATACGACATTATCTTCGCAGAACTTCTGCGTTAATAAGGCAGTAGCCTTAGGATCAACATCAATACCGGCCAGATCGATGATTGGATAGTTATACTGACTGGAAACTGCTCTCAAAATGTCGAATTCCGACATGAGACCACTCTCTACAATAACTTCACCAAGACGTTTTCCGGTTTCTTTCTGAACGCTCAGTACTTCTGCAAGTTCGGTAGCATTTAGGAAGCCGCTCTCGACCAGAATATCACCTAATCTCTTCATCGAACCCTCCCGATAATCTTAAAAGATTTACACTCAAGTAATGCACACAAAACAGACAGGCGCACTTCGCCCAAGCATAGATGTTAGAACTATACAACAGAATTGAGTGAATAACAAGTTTAAAAGACAAATTGCACAAAAAATAAATTTGACAATCGTATGTCTGAGGCATTACACGGTTGCAATATTAATGTTGTTTTGTAACTCCGCAAAAAGCATTGTATAATAGTTTGGTTATATTAATAAGAATCATTTGGAGGAATGTTAATGTCAGGTCATTCTAAGTGGAGCAACATCAGAAGAAAAAAAGAGGCATCAGATGCAGCTAAGGGAGCTGTATTCACAAAGATCGCCAAAGAGATAGCTGTAGCAGTTAAGGCCGGAGGTCCTGACCCTGATGGCAATTCAAGACTTAAAGTAGTAGTGGCAAAGGCAAAGGCTGCCAACATGCCTAATGACAATATCAACCGCGCCATCAAAAAGGCTGCAGAAGCCGGTGAAGGTGACGATTACGAAGAGATCACATACGAAGGTTACGGTCCTGCAGGAGTTGCCATCATGGTCAAAACTCTTACCAATAACCGCAACCGTACCGCTGCTGATCTGAGACATATCTTTGATAAGAACGGCGGAAATCTCGGAGTTGACGGCTCAGTCTCTTTCCTCTTCAACGAAAAGGGCACTATCCTTATCTCAAAGGAAGAATACGAGGATGAGGATCAGGTCATGGGTGATGCATTGGATTGCGGCGCTGCTGATTTTGATTCAGATGACGAATTCTATATCATATCCACCTCCCCTTCTGATTATTATGCAGTCCGCGAGGCTCTCGAAGCTAAAAACTATGCTATCGCCGATTCTACTCTCGGTCCGGTAGCCATGACTACTGCTGAGGTTACGGATCCTGATGCGATCGCACAGCTCGAGAAAATGCTCGATATGATGGACGAGAATGAGGATATCCAGGAAGTCTTCCATAACTGGAACGGCTAAAGGAAACTAGAATTGGAAAACCATGACGAATTAAAACAAGAGCAGATCCAGTCTCAAAGCGCTCCTGTGGCGCGAAAGACTTTGTTGTCCGAATTTAAAGGAACGCTCAAAAGATTCGACAGGTCAAATCCGGCTAACCAAAATCTCTATTACGAATACCCCGCGCAAAGCTTCGAACGCAATCTGGAACTGATCCTTTCAAGCGAGCAGCTGACGCGCGAGGTTTTGTCTAATATTGCCATCATTGCTTTTGTCGGTCCTTCAGGAACCGGTAAAAGCACGCGAGCAATAAAGGTTGCCCGTGACAACAACATTTATTACATAATCGATGACGGCCTTCTTATTAACGGAAGCCGTATCGTCGCGGGAACCTCAGCCAAAAAGGCGCCTACCAAGATGGAATCCGTAAGGCAGGCTATCTTCGTTGATCCGACAAGATCTTCTGTCATGAGGCGTGCCTTGATCGAATCCATGCCAAGAGCTCTGATGATCCTGGGCACATCCGATTCGATGCTCAGCAAGATCTGTGAAAACCTTTGGCTTAACCAGCCTTCCATGCTCATTAGGATCGAAGACGTATCTACCGAAGAAGAAAGACGTCTTGCACGCAATACCAGAATGACTGAGGGTATGCATACGATCCCTGTTCCGAGCATGGAGATCAAGCATGAGTTCTCCGGTTACTTTTCTGATCCTTTCAGCAAACTCAGACAGAGATTTGATCGTGAACGTGGTGTTACTCCCCTTGCCCCCGATTCAGACAGAACGGTCGTAAGACCCACATTCTCATCACTTGGCTCATATTCTATATCCGATGAAGCTATTCTCGATCTCATAAAGATAGTTCTTAAGGATGTTCCTGGTTTTGCGGAAGTAACTTCTTTTAAAACTGAAAAACAGACATTTGGCGTCATGATAAGCCTTGATCTTGCTCTCTATTACGGTTATGACGCACAAAAGGTTTTGGAAACAGCCCAGCAGAAGGTCGGTAATGCCGTTGAAGAATTTACTTCTATAACCATGAACGGCGTAAATGTCAGAGCAAACCGCCTTATGCATTTGCCCAAGACCTGATACCGGAGGATAATTATGGAAAAGATATACATGATCCCTGTAAACGATGCTTATAACGAACTCGGAGGATGCCCAATCTGCAGACTTCGTGACAAGGCTGAAAATAACTATCTCGAGTATTATCTTGGACCTTCCCTTATGGAACCAGATACCCGTAAGATAACCAATAAGACAGGCTTCTGCCCTGTTCATATGGGAAAACTCAACAAAGCCGTTACCAACAGACTTGGTTTGGGCCTTGTTGTGCATACTCATCTTAAAGATTTCAATGAAGATCTTAATCCAAAACTTAAAGCAGCAATTCCGGCCAAAGCAGGTCTTATCAAAGGCAGAACTCCGGAATTCAAGCAGAAGCTTAACAGCCTAGCTGATTATATTGAGAAGAGGATAGGCCTCTGCCCTATCTGCGAAAATCTTGATGATGCCATGGGACATTATGTTGAGGTCATCTGCTGGATGTTTTCACACGATAAGGATTTTAAGGAAAAGTTCCTTAATTCCGAGTTTCACTGCCTTCCCCATACTGCTTTGTTATTAAGACAGGCTGCAAAGCTCTCACAGAATGAAGCTTCGGATTTCGTTGAAGCTCTTTATAACAACAATACTGATACCTTTGATAACCTGATCTCCGATGTCGAATATTTCACATTGAAGTTCGACTACAGGAATACGGATAAACCGTGGGGAACAAGCAAAAATTCTATTCAGCGTTCGATGAGATTCTTATCTTCTGACGGGAGGGATTTTGATGAACAACAGTCCAAGAAACAGTCTTGAGTATTCAAATTCTCAGCTGGAGCAGTTTTCAGACGATTCATTACTTGAGGTTCTTCCAGAAAAAAACGAAGAAGACAATGCGACAAAGTATGTTCTTATCAAGCATGATTATTATTCAACTGATTCAGAACACGGCCGCAAGCTCCTTTCCGGTTTCTTTACCAGTCTTGCAAATTCATCATTCAATTCGATCGTTATTTATCTGATCGATAAAGGCGTAAAGTTGCTTGATGATACAAATCCGCTTCATGAAGATTTCACCGAATTGATTGGAAAGACTGAAATACTTATTGCATGCGAAGACAGCATTAATGCTTATGATATTACAGTCCCTGATAATCTTGTTTTTACTAAACAGTCGTTGTTTTCAATGACTGAAGAGATTATTTATCTCCCCGATTATCTTGTTTTGGAATAACAAGATTCAGATTATTCTCATAATCTTTAACTAACCGGATTCAAAACTAAAGGCTGCACAAGGCAGCCTTTAATTTTGTTTGAACTTGATTTAAGTCTTGGCTATTAGGATCCCGTTTCCTCTTCTGTATGAGAACCATAATAGTAGATAATGTCAACTACAGAATACTTGGATTTCGCTATTCTCTTCTTCGGCTTTGTATCCGTAGCTCCGGGTTGCGGACAATAAGGCATACAGAAATCGCCGGAAGATTCGTCTGTCAAATATGTAAAACCTACATTATTATCCCAGGTGCAGAAACGAGAACACTCAACACGGCCATAAATATTCTGACGTTCATCTTTATTGGCACCGCCGCCGCCGCCTGAACCTGTGATCGGACCAAAACCACCGTTGTCGCCATATAATCCGATATAGCATTCAAATGTTACGTTTGGACCCATAGTTACTATATTATCATTAGCACCAAACAGGAAAGCAGCCGGTTTATGTACGCTGTCATAATACTCGGAATACTTGATTTTCGTACCACT